>NZ_JBEXYL010000103.1:0-27759 GCF_040630895.1 Streptomyces sp. NPDC005728 | reverse complement strand
CGGCTTCGAGTGCACGCCGGGCCGTCTTCGGCAGGCGGACACGGTAGGTGTACCGGGCATACCCGGCCTCCTCCGTGATCGCTCCCGTCGTCATGTACCCGAACCTACCCGGGGGGACCGACAGTTGGGCTGCTTCACCCAGTCGTGGGGTGGACGCCGGATCGCCCTGGCGGCGATTCGGCTGCCTCTGCCCTGCTCCGCAGGAATCCGATTCCTCCCCCGGTCTGAAGGCCGGGGCATCCTCGGAGGCACCTGGTGACCCTCTGAGGGGAGGGGGCGGGTGCGGCGCGCCCAGGCGACGCACCAGGCCCCGCTCACCTGCGCCGATGAGGCGCCGTTGGCTGACGCCGGCCATGTCCGCCGGACAGGTCCGGGTGCGGTGCGCCGCACCCGCAGCAGCCCCGCAGCCTGCCGAGGCGTCCCCTCCCGCCCACCCCGACCCCGAAGGAACCGCCGTGGCAGCACCAGCACCACCGGCCCGAACCGCCGGCCCACCGGACACCCGCCCTGTCCCGGCCGAGCCCGGCGGGGCCGCGCGGCTGAGGCGCAGTCAGCGCCGGACCGCCGCCCTGCTCATCACCCCGTTCTTCGTTCTGTTCGCCGCCGTCATGGTCGCGCCCATCGGCTACGCCCTGTGGATGAGCCTCTTCCAGGAGCGCTCCTCAGGACTCGGCTTCGGCGGTACCCGGCGCGTCTTCGCCGGCCTCGCCAACTACACCGCCGCCCTCTCCGACACCGGATTCCGTGCCTCCTTCGCGCACATCGCGCTCTACTGCGCCCTGTACATCCCCGTGATGATCGGCGGCTCCCTGGCCCTCGCCCTGCTCGTCGACTCCGCCCTCGCCCGCGCGAAACGGTTCTTCCAGCTCGCACTCTTCCTGCCCCACGCGATCCCCGGACTGATCGCCTCGATCATCTGGATCTACCTCTACACACCGGGCCTGAGCCCCGTGCTCGACTGGTTCGGAGCGGCCGGCGGCAGTTGGGACTTCTACGCGAACGACCATGTCCTGCTCTCCATGGTCAATCTGTCCGCCTGGCAGTGGACCGGCTACAACATGGTCATCTTCTACGCCGCCCTCCAGGCCGTACCGCGCGAAGTGATCGAAGCGGCCGTCGTGGACGGAGCCGGCGGACTGCGCACCGCTCTGCAGATCAAGATCCCGATGATCGCCTCCGCGATCGTCATGACCGTCCTGTTCACCTGTGTCGGGGCGATCCAGATCTTCACCGAACCCAAGGTGCTCAACCAACGCGGAGCGCCCTCGATCGACACCGAGTGGTCGCCGACCCTGTTCATCTGGAAAGCGGGATTCGTGCAGCACGACTACGGCCTGGCCGCGGCCGCCTCCCTGATGCTCGCCGTGCTCGGCGTGGCCCTCTCCTTCGTCGTCACCCGGATCGGAAACCGCTGGAAGGCGGCGGTATGAGCACCCTCACCCAATCCAGCCCGGCACCCGCCCAGCCGACCGCGGACACCCGGCCGCGGGCGGCCGCCCGCCGCCGCGCCCCCGCGCCGGCCCTACTCTCCAGGGGCCTCGTCAACGGCCTGCTGATCCTCGCCGCCTGCTACACCCTGATGCCCGTCAGCTGGCTGCTCTTCGCCGCCACCAAGGACCACCGCGACCTCTTCGCCACCTCCGGTTTCTCCTTCGGCGACTTCAACCTCCTGGCCAACCTGCACCAGCTGTTGACCGTCAACGACGGCATCTACCTGCGCTGGTTCGGCAACAGCGTCCTGTACTCCGTCGTCGGCTCCGCCGCCTCCACGCTGATCTGCGTGGCCACCGGATACGCATTCGACAAGTACGACTTCAAGGGCAAGGAGAAGCTGTTCGCGCTGGTCCTCGGCGGTGTCCTGGTCCCCAGCACCGTCATCCAGCTGCCCATGTACCTGCTCGCCACCAAGGCCGGCATCGTCAACACCTACTGGGCGCTGCTGCTGCCCGCCTTGGTCAACCCCTTCGGCGTGTACCTGGCCCGCGTCTTCTCCGAGGGATACGTGCCGGGCGAGGTCCTGGAGGCCGCCCGTGTCGACGGCGCCGGCGAACTGCGCACCTTCGTCCGGATCGCGCTGCCCATGCTCGCCCCCGGCTCCATGACGATCTTCCTGTTCTCCTTCACGGCCAGCTGGAACAACTTCTTCGGTGCGCTCGTGATGCTCAACGACGAGCATCTCTACCCGGTCAACCTGGGCCTGTTCCTGTGGAACAGCGTCACCCAGCAGCAGCCCGAGTACTACACCCTCGTGATCACCGGTTCCCTGGTCGCCGTACTCCCGCTGATCGCCGCCTTCGTCTGCCTGCAGCGCTTCTGGCGTTCCGGCCTGACCGCCGGCGCGGTGAAGTGACGGTGACCGTGCCCCCGACCCGCCGCCGTCCGCGCACCGTCCTCGCCATGGGCGCCGACATCCACCGCTCCCTCCTCGCCGAGGGCACCCTCGACCGCCTTCACACGGTCGCCCGCGTCGACACGACCACGACGATCACGACGATCAACGACGCGAGCCCCGCCGACGCGCTCAGGCTCGCCCGCGCCGAGGTGCTCTTCACCCACTGGGGCGCCCCCGCGCTCACCGAGGACACGCTGGGCCGGATGCCCCGCCTGCGTGCCGTCGTCCACGCGGCCGGCTCCGTCAAACACCACGTCACCGACGCCGTCTGGAAGCGCGGCATCACCGTCTCCTCCGCGGCCGCCGCCAACGCCCTGCCCGTCGCCGAGTTCACCCTCGCCGCGATCCTCTTCGCGAACAAACGCGTCCTGGACATCGCCCTCGACTACGCCCGCACCCGCAGGCAGCCCCGCCTGCTTCCGTACTACAGCGGCCACGGCAACTACCGCCGCACCGTGGGCGTCGTCGGCGCCTCCCGCATCGGCCGCCGGGTCATCGAGCTGCTGGGCCCGCTCGACCTGCACGTCCTCCTGTACGACCCCTATCTCGACCCGGCCGCGGCCCGCGCCCTGGGCGCGGAACCGGTCGGCCTCGACGAACTCGCCCGGCGCAGCGACGTGGTCACCATCCACGCTCCCCAACTCCCCGATACCCGCCACATGTTCGACACCCGCCGGCTCGCCCTGCTCCGCGACGGCGCCACGCTCATCAACACGGCGCGCGGCTCCCTCGTCGACACCGAAGCTCTCCTGCGCCACCTGGTCCCCGGCCGCATCCATGCCGTCCTCGACGTCACCGAACCGGACGTGCCGCCTGCCGACTCGCCCCTGTACACCCTGCCGAACGTGCTGCTGACCCCCCACATCGCCGGTTCCCTCGGCAACGAGCTGGGTCGCATGACCGACTGGGCCACGGACGAGGTGGGGCGTTACGCCCAGGGCCTGCCGTTCGCTTATGGAGTAGGGCCGGACGAGCTGACCCGGTCCGCGTGATCAACCGCAAGGAGCGCCATGCCCGACGCCACCCGCCGCGTCCTCGTCGTCGGCATCGACGGCGTACGTCTCGACGTACTGCACCGCCAGCCCACCCCGCACCTCGACGCCCTCGCCGCCACCGGCTTCCTCACGCCCGTCGAGGTCGACGACACCACACCCACCATGTCCGGACCCTGCTGGGCGACGATCGTCACCGGAGTGGGCCCCGCCAAGCACGGGGTGTGGAGCAACGACCTCAGCGGCCACCGCCTCGACGTCTTCCCCGACTTCGCCACCCGCCTCGACCACCACGACCGCCGGCGCACCTTCGTCGCCGCCGGCTGGCGGCCCCTGCTGCAACCGCGTGACGGCGGGCCCCTGTTCCGGGCGGCGTCGCGGACGGCGTACATCGCTCCGGCGGCCGACACCCCCGAAGCATGGGAGGAGTGCGACGAGCGGATCACGGAGGCCGCCGCGCACGTCCTGGCCGAGGACGACGTCGAGGCCTCCTTCGTCTACCTCGGCGCACCCGACGAGACCGCGCACGTCCTCGGCTGCGGAGAGGCGTACGAGGCGTCGGTCCGCCGCGCCGACACTCGCCTGGGCCGGCTGCTGGCCGCGGTGCGGTCCCGGCACACGTATGCGGACGAGGAGTGGACGTATCTGGTCGTCACCGACCACGGTCATGTCGACGCGGGCGGCCACGGCGGCCGCTCCGCCGAGGAGCGCACGGCGTGGCTGGCGGCGGCGGGCCCCGGCATCGGCCAGGCGCCCGCCCGCGTACGCCACGCCGATGTCGCCGCACAGGTCTTCGCCGCCGTGGGCCGGCACCCCGACCGGCACTGGACCCTGGACGGCAGCCCCTTCGCGGCCGAGCCGCACGCCGTACTCCTCGACATGGACGGCACGCTCGTCGACACCGAGTCCCTGTGGCTGCGCACGGTCCGGGAGCAGGTGCCCGGCATCGGCGTCGACGACCTCTTCGAGGTCCTCGGCCGCTCCACCGCCGACACCGCCGCCCACCTGCACCGTCTGACCGGCGCCGACCCGGAGGAACTCACCGCGGACCTCGACGCGCGGTTCCTGGAGACGGTCCAGCAGGAGGCCGCTCCGCTGCCCGGCGCCGTCGAACTCCTCGACACACTCCAGGAGCTGGACCTTCCCATGGCGCTGGTCTCGGCGTCCTCGCGGCCCGTCGTGGACGCCGCGCTCAAGGTGCTGGGCGCCGACAGGTTCCGTACGACCCTCGCCGAGGGCGAGACGACCCGCACCAAGCCCGCCCCCGACCCCTACCTGGCCGCCGCCCGCGCCCTCGCCGTGGACCCCGCCGCCTGCCTGGCCGTCGAGGACTCGCCCACCGGCGTCACCGCGGCCGAGACGGCCGGCTGCAGGGTCCTCGCCGTACCGTCGTACACGCCGATCCCGGCCGGGCCCCGGCGCACGGTGCGCCGGGGCCTCACGGGCATCGACCGGAACGAGCTGTGGGCGGCAGGGCTGTGAGGAAGCGCAGGCTGCCCCGGCACGGGCGCTCCTCGGGGTCGGACCACAGGGCCGGGGACGGGGCCGGCCACCCTTCGGCGTAACCTTTCTGCACCGCCTGCTGCCCGAGGAGCCCCCATGCCCGCCGCCCGCCCCCGCGTCCTCTACGTCACCGACCTGGCGTACCCGGCCCGCGGGCGCCGCTACTGCGACGAGGACATCCTCCTCACCTCCCGGCTGCGCGAGCACTTCGACCTCGCCCTGTGCCATCCGCTGGACGCGGCCGCGCTGATGGACGCCTACGACGCCGTCGTCGTCCGCAACAGCGGGCCCGTCCTCGGCTACCAGAAGGAGTACGAGGCCTTCCGTGCGCGTGCGCTCAGCAGCGGGACCCGGGTGTACAACCCGCTCACCGGCAAGGCGGACATGGCCGGCAAGCAGTACCTGCTCGACCTGAGTGCCGCCGGCTTCCCGGTCATCCCCACCGTCGACCGCGCCCAGGACCTGAACGAGCTGCCGGCGGCCGAGCGCTACGTGGTCAAGCCCAAGCTCGGCGCCGACTCCCTCGACCTGCGGGTCCTGCCGGCCTCCGGCCTTGCCTCTCTCGCCGACGGCGCCGTCCTCATCCAGCCCTGCGTCGACTTCGCCTACGAGGTGTCCTTCTACTTCGTCGACGACGACTTCCAGTACGCCCTCTACGCCCCCGACCGCGAGCGCCGCTGGGAGCTGCGGCCGTACGCGGCCACCGCCGCCGACCTGGAGTTCGCCCGTCGCTTCATCGACTGGAACGGTCTCGGCCACGGCATCCAGCGCGTCGACGCCTGCCGTGCCCCGGACGGCGAGCTGCTGCTGGTCGAACTGGAGGACCTCAACCCCTACCTGTCCCTCGACGCCCTCCCGGAGGAGGCCCGGGATGCCTTCGTGACCGTGCTGACGGCGTCCCTGAGCCGGTTCGTCCACGAGGCTCACGGGATTCGTGGGGCTCATGGGGTCGACGACGAGGCCGGGGAGGTTTCGGGGGCGAAGGGGACAGAGGGGGCGCAGGCGGCGCTCATCCCAGCCTGACGGTGATCCGCTGCGTCGCACCCGCCGTCGAGGTCAGGTCCCCGAAGGCCAGCGTCAGCGCGGAGCCGGTCGCCGCCGAGGTGACGGTGGCCGGGGCGGACGTCACCGCCGCGACCGCACGCCGCCAGGTCAGCGTCAGACTCGTGCGCATGCGCATCGGATCGCTCACAGCGATCACCGCGGTGCCGTCGGCCTTCTCGGTGATCATCACGCAGCACGGATCGCTCGCGGTGAGCGTTCCGACCGTTCCGCCGAACCAGAAGTTCACGCCGGTGAAGCCGAGCGAGGGCACGGTCACGCCCTGCTGGCTGTCGGTGTTGGCCAGGACCGTCAGCCAGCCGTTGTCGGCGGCCCGCGCCTGTGTGCGCGCCGCGGTCGCGCCCGGCAGCAGCTGGTAGGCGTACGAGGCGTTCGCCGGGTCGGTGCCGTGGTCGACGTACATCGTGAGGTACTTGCGGTCCAGGACGGTGGTCGAGCCGCCCTTGTTGACGGTGCTCCAGCTGCCGTCGCGGGCCTCGCGCAGCGCGCGTACCGTCGCCCCGCCCGGGAAGACATAGCCGCCGTGCCCGCCGATGTGCGCCCATCGGGCGCCCGTGAGCGTCTCGGACCACGGGTAGGCCGCGGGCTTGACCGTGCCGTCCACCGTGAACGGGGCGCCGCCGGTGGGGCCGAGGTTGCGGTTGTCGACCGTCGTCTCCACGGCCGTGCCGTCCGTGCACGTGATGCCGGCGCCGAGGCAGACGACCGTGTCGTCCAGGAAGAACCAGGACTTCTTCGCCAGCAGCGTGGACTGGAGCCCCTTCAGGTACTGCCCGACCGCGGCCCGCTCCCCGTCCGTCGCACCGCCCACCCAGTTGACGTCCGGCAGCGAGGCCCCCCAGTCCCCGCCCGCCGCGTCCGCCAGCACCTTGCGGGAGACGGTCGTACCGGGCAGCCGGCAGGGATCGACGGTGGGCCAGAAGGCGTCGCTGTACTGCCCGTTGGCGAAGGTGTCGCCCCACCAGTACAGCATTCCCGAGCCGGTGTGCCAGCCGTGCAGGTTCTCGCCGTTGCCGGTCTCGTAGTAGGTGATCCGGCGGTCCGCCATGCTCAGCGAGGCCGCCCAGCCCGGCCGGCGGTGCGTGGCCCGTGCCATGCATGGGAAGAGGCGGTGCCCGGCCGGCTCCGCGACCGCCGTCACCGACGCGTCGTCCTGAACTCCCTTCAGCCGGGCCAGATGCGGCAGGCTCAGTACCGGGTCGTTCAGCGGCGGGCTGTAGTAGTCGCGCTGCGTCCAGCCCTTCACCAGGCCGCGCCAGCGCGCGTTCTCCGCCGCGCTCGCGCCCTGCCCGAGCAGGACGATCGAGGCGAGGATCGGATGGCCGCGCAGGTGGTCGTCCTGCTGGATCTGCTTCGGGTCCGACGCCGCCAGCCCCCGGCTGATCGCCCGGCCCGAAACGCCGTCCATCACCAGGCCGTTGTAGAGGAACGGCGCCCACGCGTGCTCCACGGCGTCGAACACGATCTGCCGGTTGGTGTCCGTCACCGCCCAGCTCGAGTCCGCCAGCAGCGCGAAGAGCAGACCCAGACCGCCGAGCATCACCGAGCCGTACGAGCCGGTGTAGGGCACGGTGGTGTGCTGGACGAACGCCCCGTCCGCGTACAGCCCGTCGCCCGAGGTGACGTACGGGAAGACGGGGGAGAGGGCGTCCCTGGCCAGGGCCACCTTGGCCGCGCTCGCGCCGACGACGCCGCGCAGCGCCACCACCCGGCACAGGTCGACCCGGTTGGCTCCGGTGCTGGTCCCGCTGTAGCTCGCCACCGCCGAGTCGGGCACGAAGTGGTCCACTGCGGCCAGGTAGTTCGTGCGCTGTGCCGCGGACAGGGCGTCGTACATCAGGACGCAGACGTCGAGCAGTGCCTGCGGGGCGCCGATCTGCCAGCTGTACCAGTTGCCGTACCGGGTCCGGCCGGCGTTGTACACGTCGTCGTGGAGGTGGTCGAGGCCGGTGAGGATCGCATTGCGCAACCCGGTGTCGCCGGTCAGGCCGGTGCCGGGCTGACAGTAGGCCTGCGCGAGCGTGCTCAGGCGGGTGTAACTGGTGTTCATGTTGCCCGAGAAGCCGTACGACTCCGTGTCCGTGTCCGGGTCAGGGTCGGCGTACACCAGGTCGGGCCAGAGAGAGCCGGCGGCCGGGGCCATCGTGGAGAGCAGCCCGCTCGCGGTGGCGCCCAGGTCGGCGAGCCGGGACTTGAACGGTTCGGCGGTCGGGGCGAAGCCCTCGCCGAGGATCAGGGTGCGCCACTTCGCGCGCAACGTCGCGAACTCGTCCGACGCCGCGAACGCCCGGGTGCCGAGCCCCAGGGCGACAGCGGTGCCTGCGGAGGCGGTCAGGAAACCACGGCGTGACCAAGGAGTCGTCATGACGGCGGTTTCTAGCATGCACTCGCTCAAACGCTCAATGCTTCTTACCGAGTTGAACGTTTCGACCGTTTGGGGATGGGGGTCGGGGCTGAACGGGTGCGCCGTTCGCGCCGTATCTCAGCACGGGGACCGCGGATCCCGTACGCACGGGACGGAAGGAGACCAGGGTGCCGACACCGCCCGACCCTGAACAGCCGCACCCCGGACCGGTCCTGGAACCCGTCCGCGTCCTGCGGCTGCGCCGCTTCGACGCCCTCGCGGACCTGATGCGCGAGATGTACCCGGAGCAGGAGACGTACGAGTCCTTCGACACGGCGGCCCGAACCGGCGCCGCCACCGCCCGGACACCCCACGCCGCCGAGGACGAGACCCAGGAACTGCCGCCCTACCCGGCCACCCCACAGGCCCCGGACCGCCGAACTGGCCGCCGAACCGGCCGCGGGGCCCCGGACGCCTCGGGCCTCGGCCCCGGACTTCGTCGCGCCGTCGTCGCCGTGGCCGTCGGGGCCGCCGCACTCGTCGGTTTCGGCTGTGCCCTCCTGCTCCCCGACCGTCAGGAGGCCAGTGCGACCGCGCAGCCCTCGCATCCGGCCACCACCACGGCACCGGCCACCACCACGGCACCGGCCGCCACCGCCCCGGCTGCACCGGCCGCCACACCGTCCGCCGACCCCGACGGCGCCGGCACCCTCCGCGAGGGCGACACGGGCCCCGAGGTCGCCGAACTCCAGCAGCGCCTGCTGCGCATCCCCGACGTCTACCGCGACGGCTCGACCGGCGGCGGCTACGACGCCGTGCTCACCGCGGCCGTGGCCCGGTTCCAGCTCTGGTACGGCATCAGCGGCGACGAGACCGGCGTCTACGGCGACGACACCCGCCGGGCGCTGGAATCCCGGACCAGCCTCGACGGCGTCGGCTGATCACCCGGTGGGCCGACCACCGGTTCGAACACCAGGCAACGCCTCGGAAAAACAGCGTGGACGACCGGCTGCCAGGCCTCATCATGGGCGCTCACCCTGCGGCCCGCCGCCGGGCGCACCTGGCACCACGACCGAAGGCCACGCCGATGACCGGCTCCCGCATCCCGGGCCTGCTCGCACCCGCCGTCTTCCTGCTGGCCCTGGTCGTCGGCCTCTACTGGTACTGGCGACACCGCGACGACGATTGACGACGACCGGGATCGCTCAGGTACAGGGACCGGGGCGGGGCAGGCGGGTGCGCGGGGGTGCGGGGACGCGTCAGCGGCCGGTGCCCCGGCCGGCCAGGGCCTCGCTGACCGCGCGCACACTGCGAGCGATGTGCTGGAGCTGCATCACTTCCGCCGCGTACAGCTTGATCGTGTGCTCGATGACCGACTCCGGCAGGCCGAGGACGGGCAGTTCGGCGCGGGCTGTCTGCAGTGCCGTCCGGGCCACCCGGATCTCCTGCTGGACCTGGATCTGCGCATGCCGGGCGAGCAGGACGGGATGGCGGATCAGCGTGGGGTAGCTGGCATAGCGCGCCGGGACCAGCTCGCGCAGCCACTTGGCCGCCGAGCGTTCCCAGTCGTAGCTGCCCGGCATCTTGACCTGGCAGGGCCAGTCGGGGCTGAGGCGCGTGGTGGTGGTCAAGGACATGATCAATCGCTTCCGGTGTGCGGCGTCGTGAGGGTGGTCCGACGGGTTGGGGCGGCCCCGGCCTAGGGGATGGCCGGGGCCGCCACGGGCGCATCGCCGAGGCGGTGCGCCACCGAACACCCGGATCGCCGACGTGGGTAGGGGACGGCGGCTGAGGGTGTCCGTGCGGGGGCCCCGGGCGCGAGGGACCGGCGCGGCGGGAGTGCTTGCATGCGCATGGGCGGTCCGTCGGCTTTCTCGGGGCGGTGTGCGAGCGGTGAGTCCGCGGGTGCGGAACGTACCCGGAGTGGGCCGGGTGCGATCCGTGAGCAGTATTTATATATGCCGACTGGTTTGCAAGACGTATGAAAACATTCATGCGGGATATGCGGTGAATGATCCCTGGACGGAGAAAGATCCCCGCGTGACAGGTGTGTGACGGGAAGATCTGCGGGGGCGGTCCCCCGCGGTCGAAAGGTTCAGTCCTTTGCGAAAGGGTCAGTCCTTCATGAAGAACTGCTGCTGGTCGGCCACCTGCTCGTACTTCTCCAGGCGGCCCTGGGTGCGCTCCGGATCGGCGTCGGTCATGGCCTGCAGCAGGGCGGCGGCCAGCACGCCGGGCGCGGCGTAGGAGTCGAAGACCAGGCGCGAGCCGGTGCCGGTCGCGAAGGTGACGTCGGCCTCGTCGGCCAGCGGACCCAGCGCCAGGTCGGTGATCAGGGCGACCTTCAGGCCCGCCTCGCGCGCGACCCGCAGCGCGGTGAGCGTCTCCTGCGCGTGCCGGGGCATGGCGAAGGCCAGCACCCAGGTGCCGCCGGCCTCGCGCGACTGGAGCAGCGCGTCGTAGGCCACGCTGCCGCCGCGCGTCACGAGGCGTACGTCGGGGTGGATACGGCGGGCGGCGTAGCCGAAGTACTCGGCCAGCGACACGGAGATGCGCAGGCCGAGCACGGTCAGCGGGGTGGAGCGGGACAGCGCGCGCCCGACGCCGATCACCCGGTCGGGGTCGGCGAAGTCGCGGCGCAGGTTCTCCAGGTTCTGCATCTCGGCGTCCACGGCCGCCTGCAGTTCGTTGGCGCGGTTCTCCTCGCCGGGTCCGCCGGCCAGTGTGCTCAGCGCGATCGACTGGAGCTTCTCCCGCAGTGCCGGGTAGCCGCTGAAGCCGACGGCGGCGGCGAAGCGGGTGACGGAGGGCTGGCTGACGCCCACGCGGTCCGCCAGCTCGGTGATCGACAGGAACGCGGCCTCGGTGATGTGCTCGATCAGGTACTGGGCGACCCGGCGCTGCCCCGGGGACAGCCGGGGGCCGTCGAAGAGTTCTCTGAGCTGAGAAGTCGGTGCGGCCTCGGCCTGCGGCACGGTCTTGCCCGAGGTGATCGCTGATGCCTGGGCGCGTGCCTGCTGCGGCGAGGGCACCGGCTCGTCTCCTTTGTCTCCCACGACCACTCAACATAGCTCACCGACCGTGGTGGCCAGGGGCTGTGACGGCCCGGCAGGCTCACCGCCGGTACAGAGTGATCGAATGGCCGACTTGATCGATCGGTCGGCTTGATTTGATCAATTCGGCCAGTCTGCCGCGTGCCTTGGCGGCGGAGGAGTCCGACACCACCAACAGCCCGTGCACCCGGCCCGGCGGCACCTTGCGTGGATCGGACGCACGGATGCCGTAGTACGAGGGCACACCGCTGCCCTTGTAGACCAGCCACACCCGCTCGTCCGGGTACCGCTGCCGGAGCCGGTCGGCCAGCCGGCCCAGGTCCTGGCCCCAGTCCACGTTGGAGTCGTGCAGCAGCCGGTGGGTGTTCGCCGGCCCGCCGAACGCCTCGTTCGCGTACGGCAGGTAGTACGGGAACGTCCGCAGCGAACTCACCGCCACCCACAGCACCAGCAGCCCCGTCAGCATCCGCGCCCACCGCCACCGCAGCGTGAGCACACAGGCTCCCGCGATCGCGAGGAACACCGGCACGAACAGCGTGTACCGCGTCCCGAAGTCACGCGAGCCGGTCATCGCCGTCGCCAGCAGCACCGCGGGCGGCAGCAGCAGATACGGCGCCGCGGGCCGCAGCCGTCGTACCGTCACGATCGCAACGGCACCGGCCGTGCCCAGTGCGAGCAGCCCGAGCGGTGTCTTCACCAGCAGGGCAGCCGGCAGGTAGTACCAGAGCGAGCCCGTGTACAGATGCCCGAACAGATAGCCCTGCCAGGGCTGGTACTCCAGGCCGAACTGCACCCGCATCCCGGCCCGGTACGCCTCCGGCAGCGGCAGCAGGTCCGTCAGCCACCCGCGCAGCCCGTGCACGGCCGGCACCGGCTCGGCGGGCACGAACCGCAGCCGGGGATCGACCGCCAGATACGTGGCCCACACCACCGCGACCGCCACCAGCGCCACGACCGCCGCCCCCGCGAGCGCCGGCAACGCCTTCCGCCGCCGGTCGGCACCGCGCAGGGAACTCCACCCGGAGAGCACGGCGAGGAGCATCACCACAGGGATCGCCGGCAGTGTGCTCATCTTCGTCGCCACGGCCGCCCCGAGCGCCGCCCCGGCGAGCGGCAGATACACGCGCGGCCGGTGCCGCGCCCGCCACACCAGCCAGGCCGACGTCAGCACGAACCCGGTCGCCGGCACGTCCAGCGTGGCCAGCGAGCCGTGCGCGATCACGTCCGGGGAGAAGGCGTACAGGGCGAGCGCCGCCAGACCGCCTGCCGCACCCGCCAACTCCCGCGCGAACCCGAACACCACCAGCCCGAACAGCAGGGTCATCACGATCACCGGCAGCCGTGCCCACAGCATCAGCCGCCAGGGATCGTTGCCCGACTCGTACAGCAGATGCCGGCCCACATCGCCCTGGATGCCGATGGGCGACGGTCGGCCGGTGTACGACGCGTCGTAGTGCGGATCGGCCACCGCCACGCCGGCCGCGATCAGCAGTTTGCCGAGCGGCGGATGCTCGGGGTTGTAGCGCACCCTGTGCTCACGCAGGTAGTCGGTGGCCGTGGCCACGTACACGGGTTCGTCGATGGTGGGCGTCTGCCGGACAGCCGTGGTGACCATCGCAGCGGCCATCTGGGCCAGCAGCAGCGCCACCAGGAGCGGCACCACCCACCGCCGCCGAGGCACCGCCCACCGCCGCAGCAGCCCCACGTCCGGCCGGGCGGGCGCCGGTCCCGGCACGGGGCGTGCGGGGTCGACGTCCTTGGGCCCGGGTGCCAGGACCGCCCGGGTCGCCCGGTCCGCCTCGTCGGCCCGCTCGGTCGGGACCGTCTGCTGTTCGTGCGCCATCATCCGCCCTGCGGTGCGGCCGGCCGGACGGGGTGGGGGAGCGGTCACAGGCAGCATCATGGCCCAGCTCCCGCACCCGCTCCCGCCCCGGAGGCGTCACCGCTTCAGGAGTCGTACCGACAGACCTTCCGCCGTGTACACGGGTACGGCCCGCAGCGCGTCGGAGTTCAGCTTCACCTGGTCGAACTGGCCGCGCACCGCCCGGGCGCCGATGACGCGGACGGTGCTCCCGGCGGCCGGCGGGTGCTCGGCGTCGAGGTGCAGCGACAGCACGCTGCCCCGGCCCAGCAGGGCCCGCCCGGGCAGCGAAAGCCCCGTCCTGCGGTCCGCGCGGAGCGTCACCTCCAGGGTCCCGCCCGCTTCCTGCACGTACGTGCCCTGCACCCGTGCCAGCCCGGCCGTGCGCAGCGTGCCGCCGAGCACCCGCACCTCACCGCGGCCGAGGGCGAAGACGGAGCCGGCGACCAGCACGCCGTCCTCCACCACGGTCCCGCCTTCGTACGTGTTGTGGCCCGTCAGTGTCAGCGTGCCGGTGCCCCGCTTGGTCATGCCGCCGCAGCCGTCGATGTCGTTGCGCCAGACGTCGGCCGCCGGGAAGCCGCCCGCCGAGGCGTCCAGCGTGACGGTCACGTCGGAGCGGAAGGCGCCGTAACCGTCGGCGGCGGCGAACAGGTTGATCCGCCCCCACTGCTC
Source organism: Streptomyces sp. NPDC005728 (assembly GCF_040630895.1). NCBI lineage: Bacteria > Bacillati > Actinomycetota > Actinomycetes > Kitasatosporales > Streptomycetaceae > Streptomyces > Streptomyces sp. NPDC005728. Next base: position 13,877 of record NZ_JBEXYL010000103.1, on the reverse strand, counting down.
GGCGCCGTCCAGCAGCACGTATCCGGAGGGCAGCCCGGTCGTGCGGAGCACCTCGCGCCGCTGGTCGGCGTCCAGGTACGGCAGCCGCGTCTCCAGGAGCACCTCGGCGCCCTTCGGCACGGTGAACGCCGTGTCGCGACCGTGCCGGGTCAGCACGTACGTGAACCGGGGCCGCACCGCACGGGCGTTGGCGGCCCGGTCGGCGTACGGGTCGGCGTCGGCGCCGGCCGCGTGCGCGTAGCCGTACAGCGTGTCCGCCGTCGTACCGGTCTGCGCCGTGAAGTACGCGAGCGCCTGGGCGCGCGCCGCCTCCTTGAGGCCGGCGTTCGCCGGGTCGGCGAGCGTGGCCGCGGCCAGTGCGGTCGCCATGATCCGGCCGCCGATGACGTCGACGGTGTTGTGCATGCCCGCCACGATCCGGGTGTGGCTCAGCTCGAAGGCGCGGGTCACCAGCTCCTGGAAACGCTCCGGCACCGCGTACGCGTAGGCCAGCGCGGCCAGGTGGAAGGCGTTGGTGTGACCGCTCGGGAAGCCGCCGTCGTCGGTCGGGGAGGTGCCGCGCTGGCGCAGCAGCTGCGGGGCGACGACCACGTCCGACTCGTACACCGGGTAGCCGAACGCTTCGGTCCTCCCGGTGTCGACCACCTCGCTGTGCTCGTTCATGCGCCACGGACGCGGGTACTGGTAGGCGTACTTGGCCGGGTTGCCGGAGGCGTACGGGCCGCGCACGGTGTCGACCAGTTCGGCGACCTTGCCCAGCGCGGAGTCGTGGGAACCCGCGCCGAGCGCCGAGCCGGCCGGGGCGTTCGCGGGGACGGTGTCGCTGACGGTCGTCGCCGGAGTGCCGTCGGGCGCGGCGGTGATCGCCGTGACCGCCTTGGCGCCCGACCTGTACAGGTCGGCCAGTGGGCCGAGGCCGGCGATCATCGCGTAGCTCTGGTGCTGGCGGTCGTAGACGAACGCCTCCTTCGCCTGCGCGTCGGTGCGCTCGGTGGTGACGCGCGCGCAGTACCGCATGTTGGCGTGCAGCACCTCGGGGCGCAGCGGGATGCCGGTGTTCCAGGCGGGGCCGGTCTTCCACACCTGGGCGAAGCCGCCGAGGATCCGGACCACGGCGTTGGTCTCGGGCGTGAGGTTGGCGAGGACGTTGGTCCGGTAGTCGTCCACGAACGCGGCGGCGCCGGTCGCGGCCTTCGCATCGGCGGCCCACAGCCACCCGACGAAGGTCGGGGCGGCGAGCACGCCCGCCGACGCGCCCAGCGAGGTCTTGAGGAAGCCGCGCCGGTTCAGGGCGGATCCACGGGCAGGCGAGGAGGAGCGGTGCCCGGTGGGTGACGGCATGCGTGTGCCTCTCTTGAGTTCTTCGGCCGTTCGGCGGCCGGGGAGTGGTCCACGGAGCCGCCCCGGCGCGTGGTGCCGTGACACCCGGCCGCGATGTGCCGGATTGTGCGATCCCGTGGGGAATAAGTTGAACGAGGGAATATCTAGGGCGACTTCGTGTCGCGCCAGGGCGTCCTCGGCGACGTGGGCATGTGCGGAACGTGAACGCGGGCGTCGGACTCGCAGGATCCAACACGGTGTGCCGCAGGCGCGCGGTGACCGCCCCCGCGCCCTCACAGCAGCGAACGTGCCAGCGCCACCGCCCCGTTGACGGGCGGCACCCGCAGCGTCTGCGGACGGGTGCCGGGCAGGGCCTCGGCCAGCGCGGCGGCGAAGGCGTCGTAGAGCAGCGGTTGGGCGAGAACGGTGCCGCCCGCCACCACCACGTCGTCCACCGCGAGGCCCCGGTCGGCGAGCCGGACGACCAGTGCGGCGAGCGAGCGGCCCCCGGCGGCGATCACCTCGCGGGCGAGCCGGGAACCGGCCTCGGCGGCCGCGAAGAGCACCGGGGCGTGCCGGCCCCACTCGGCGGAGACGTCCGTGACGCTCTCCAAGGCCGCGCCGAGCGCGGGTACTTCGGGCACGCCGAACGCGTCGAGAAGTCCCGCGGCCAGCGCGTCGGGCGCCTCACCGCGGTCGTGGGCGGCCCAGCAGGCGCGCGCGGCCTCCCGGACGAGCCCGGCGGCGCCGCCCTCGTCTCCGAGGACCGCGCCCCAGCCGCCGACCTGCACCCGCGTGCCGTCGGCCGCGTGGCCCACCGCGACCGAGCCGGTCCCCGCGACCAGGCCGACCCCCTTCTGAAGCCCGGCTGCGGGTACGAGGAGTTCGGCATCGCCCACGACCAGCGCGGGTACGTCGAAGTGCTGTTGCAGGGCGGTGCGTATCCGGTCGCACTGGCGAGGGGTCTCACAGGCGTGCCCGCCCACGGCCAGGGCCGACGGGCGCACCCCGGCGGGCAGGGCTTCGGCGACCAGCCCGGCCAGCCGGCCGGCGGCGGACACGGGGTCGTGCGGCCGCCAGCCACTGCTCGTCCGGACGTGGTCGGCGACCGGGGCGTCCCCCGCGACGGCGCGGAGATGCGTCTTGGTGCCGCCCACGTCGATGCCGACCAGCACGGGCATGGAGTCCTGCACGGAACCTCTTTCGTCGGTGTGTTTGCGACGGCGGGCGATCCGTGTCGGGGGAACAGGAGTCGGAGCGGTAGTGAAGCCCCGGGACGGGCTTCTGGTGGAGCACGGCAGGCGAGTACCGTGAATTCGTTAGGAAATTAACTAACGAAGTAGGGTGCGTCAAGAGGCACGGACCACCGATGCCTCCTGCCCACCCATGGGAGCGGATCCCCGCTGCCCGAATCCGGGGGAGAGCATGAACCTGAGCGAGAGTGCCCGCGCGGTGTTCGCCGTCCTGGCCGCGGCCGGCTCGGCCACCCGGCCCCGGCTGGCGGCCGACGCGGGCCTTTCGAAACCGACGGTGTCAGGCGCCGTGGCCGAGCTGGAGGCCGCGGGGCTCGCCGCCCACTCCGGTACGGCCTCCAGCGGCACCGGCCGCAGCGCGGCCGTCTACCGGCTCGGGCCGGCCGCCGGGACCGTGCTCGCCGTGGATCTCGGCCCCGCCGACACACGGGTGCGCGGCTGTGCCCTCGACGGCACCCTGCTCGCCCAGGCCACCACCGCCCGGGACGACGCCGCCGACGCCGTACGCACGGCCCTGAGCGCGCTGCCCGCCGACGCCCCGCTGCGCACCATCGTCGTCGCCGTCGGCGACGTCACCGCACCGGACCGGGACGGGCCCGGCATGCGCCCCGCCACCGAGAAGGCGGGCCCCGCCTACGACGCCATGGCCGTCGCGCTGCCGCCCGGTGTTCCCGTCCACCTCGAGAACAACGTGAACTGCGCCGCGCTCGCCGAGCTGCACGAGGGCGCCGCCCGCGGTCGCCCCACCTTCGCCTATCTGCGGACCGGCGTCGGTATCGGCCTCGGCATCGTCATCGGCGGCCGGGTGCTGCGCGGCGCGAACGGCGCCGCCGGAGAGCTGGCCCGGCTGCCCTACCCCTGGGACGGCGACCGCGAGCCGCGCCGCGAGGCCCTCGAGGAGTACGTCGGCGCCCGCTCCCTCCTGCGGCGGGCCGCCGCGGCCTGGCAGCAGGCCGACGGCCCGTGCCCCGCCACCACTGACCAGCTCTTCGCCCTTGCGGCGGAGGGCCGAGCGGTGGCCCGCTCCGTCGTGGGCCGCCATGCCGCCGACGTGGGCCGGCTCGCCGCCGCCGTGGCCGCCGTGCTCGACCCGGGACTGATCGTGCTGGGCGGCAGCACCGGCGCGGACCCGCAGCTCCTGCCCGGTGTGCGGGTCGAACTGGAGCGGCTGAGCTGGCCCACCGAGGTGGTCAGCAGCACGGTCGGGGAGCTGGGTACCGTCACCGGCGCCGCCCGGCTCGCGGTCGCCCGGGGAGTCCAAACCGTGACCGAGGCCGCGCGGGCGAAGGATTGACGGCCTCGGACTCGGTCTGCCAATGTCCGGACAAGCGCTTTCTAAGTCGGGCGGGACACCGACTTGGGGTGGGCGTCCCGACCGTACGCGACGTACGGCAGCCGTGCGAGGGCGTGCTCGTTCGGAAACGGCCGGCAGGGCCGGGGACCTCACCCGTCGGGGCCGCGCGGCCGGGCGAGGCCGCGTCGCCGGAAAGCGCATCCGACACCAAGACACCCGAGCCGAGTTGACCGGCTCCGGGATCCGTCACGCACCTTCAGGGAGGACCCGGTGGGTCACCAGATCTCGCGCAGAACCCTCTTCCGCACCGCGAGCGGGCTGGCCGTCGCCGGCGCGCTCGGCTCCTCGCTCTCCGCCTGCGCGGGCGGCACCGGCGCGGGCAGCGACGACGGCAAGCTGACCATGACCTGGTGGGGCAGCGACGACCGGCACACCGCCTACAAGAAGGCCCTCGCGTCCTTCCAGACGAAGAATCCGAAGATCGAGATCGAGACCCGGTACCAGGGCTACGACGGCTACTTCGACAAGTTCAACACCCAGGTCGCCGGCGGCAGCGCCCCCGACCTGCTGCAGATGGACACCGCGCTGGTCGCCCAGTACGCCCGCAAGGGCATCCTCGCCCCGATCGACTCCTACGTGGGCAAGTCCCTGGACCTGACCGGCTTCTCCAAGACACTCCTCGCCGCCGGCACCGTAGACGGCAAGCTGTACGGCGTCCCGTCCGGCATCGGCGTCAACCAGCTCACCGTCAACCGCTCCGGCCTGGAGAAGCTCGGCCTGAAGCTGCCCGACCGCGAGTGGACCTGGAACGACCTGAAGAAGATCTCGGCCGACGTCTACAAGAAGAGCGGCGGCAAGATCTTCGGCGTCGACGACGGCGGCGGCTCCACCCTCCAGTGCTTCGAGGTCTTCGCCCGCGAGAAGGGCCAGCAGTTCTTCTCCGACGACGGCAAGAAGCTCGGCTTCACCGCCGACACCCTCCAGGAGTGGTGGGAGTTCTGGGCCGGCATGCGCAAGGACCATGCCTCCCCGGCGCCCGCCGTCACCTCCGCCGCGCACAACGACCTCACCAAGAACGCGGTCGTCATCGGCAAGGCCCTGTTCACCTTCGACTCCGGTGTCTACGGCGCCGGCGGCTCGATCACCGACGCCCAGCTGGACTTCCTGCCCACCCCCCAGGGCGACTGGAGCGGCGCCCGCGAGGGCAACTTCGTCAACGGCGGTGTGCTGCTGAGCGCCACCAAGGCCAGCAAGAAGGTCGCCGACTCGGTCAAGATCATGGACTTCTTCGCCCAGGACGCCACCGCCATCAAGGACATGCAGCTGCTGCGCGGCATCCCGCCGACCGAGAAGGCCCGTTCGCTGATCTCCGCCGGGCTGACCGAGACCGACAAGCTGAACATGGCGAACGCCGACTACATCTCCCAGCGGGTCTCCAAGGCCACCAACGCGCTGCCCGCACCGGTGCCCCCGCCCAAGGGCGCGGACCAGGTCTGGGACCTGCTGTTCCAGTCCAACCTGGCGATCGCCTTCGGCAAGAAGTCCGTCAAGGCGCAGCTGAGCGAGTTCTTCGACCAGGCGCAGTCCATCCTCGCGGGCTGACCGCGCCACAGCACCGTCAGGCACCGGGAGAGGCCAGGAAGAAGATGAGCATGACCACCGCCAGGACCGACAAGGTCGTGGGCCGGGCGCCGGCGGCCCCGGCGACCCCCGCCGACCAGCGCGAGCGCGAACGGATGCGCCGCCGCGCCGCCAGACGGCGCGGCGGGGGATGGTGGCCGTACTTCTTCCTGGCCCCCTGGTTCGTGGGCCTGTTCGGTCTGACGATCTACCCGATGCTGGACTCGCTGTACCTGTCCTTCACGGACTTCGACCTGCTGTCACCCGCGAAGTGGGTCGGTACCGACAACTACTCGCGCATGTTCACCGACGACCCGGTCTTCTGGGACTCGGTGCACGCGACCCTCCTGTACGTCGTCGTCTCCGTACCCCTGAAGCTGGCGCTCGCGCTCGGCGTGGCGATGCTGCTCAACCGGGACCTGAAGGGCATCGGCCTGTACCGGGCCGCCTTCTACCTGCCCTCGCTGCTGGGCGGAGCGGTGGCCGTCGCCATCGTGTGGCGCCAGGTCTTCGGCGGCGACGGCCTGTTCAACGACTTCCTCGGCTGGTTCGGCATCAAGGGCCAGGACTGGATCTCCAGCCCCGACACAGCCCTCTACACGCTCATCCTGCTGGCGGTCTGGCAGTTCGGCACGCCGATGGTCATCTTCCTCGCAGGTCTCAAGCAGCTGCCGAAGGACGTGTACGAGGCGGCCGCGATCGACGGCGCCCGGCCCGTCACCCGGTTCTTCCGGATCACCCTTCCGCTGCTGACGCCGATCGTCTTCTTCAACGTGGTCCTGCAGATCATCGACGCGTTCAAGACGTTCACCCCCGCCTTCGTGATCAGCAACGGCACGGGCGGACCGCTCAATTCGACCATGCTGTACTCCCTCTACCTGTACAAGAAGGGCTTCACCGACCTGCAGATGGGGTACGCCTCGGCGCTGGCCTGGGTGCTCTTCCTGGTCATCGCCGGCTTCACGGCGGTCAACTTCATCGCCAGCCGCTACTGGGTCCACTACGACGACTGAGCGAGGAGTCCGCCCCATGTCCGCCCTCACCCCGAACGCGTCGCCGGTGAACAAGCTCCGCTCGCTCACCGGCTCCCGCCGCATCTTCGTCCACACGCTGCTCATCGGCGTGGCGATCGTCATGCTGTACCCGCTGCTGTGGATGCTGAGCAGCTCGCTCAAGCCCGACACCGAGATCTTCACCCACCCCGGGCTGATCCCGGACAAGCTGCAGCCGGAGAACTACTCCCAGGGCTGGAGCGGCTCCGGCAACTCCTTCTCGCTCTACATCACCAACTCGCTGATCGTCACGATCGGCGCGGTGATCGGGAACGTCGTGTCCTGCTCGCTGGCCGCCTACGCCTTCGCGCGCTTCGAGTTCCGCGGCAAGAAGATCTGGTTCGGCCTGATGCTCGGCACGCTGATGCTGCCCACGCAGGCCGTCCTGATCCCGCAGTACACGATCTTCTACAACCTCACGTGGATCAACACGTTCCTGCCGCTGATCGTGCCGAAGTTCCTGGCGGTGGACGCCTTCTTCATCTTCCTGATGGTCCAGTTCATCCGCTCCATCCCGCGCGAGCTGGACCAGGCGGCCATGATGGACGGCGCCAACCCCCTGCAGATCTACTGGAAGATCATCCTGCCGCTGATGAAACCGGCGCTGATCACCACCACGATCTTCACCTTCATCTGGACCTACGACGACTTCCTGCACCAGCTCGTCTACCTCCAGCAGAACGACCGCTTCACCGTGCCCCTGGGACTGACCCTGTTCCTGGACCAGACCAGCGGCTCCTCCTACGGCGCTATGTTCGCCATGTCGACACTCGCGCTCGCCCCGACGCTCATCTGCTTCCTCGTCTTCCAGAAGAGGCTGGTGGAAGGCATGGCGACCTCCGGCATGAAGGGCTGATCCCCGCGTGCACCTGACTCACCAGCGCGGCCCGCTGCACGACCTCCCGGACACCGAGCAGGCGTACGACGCCGTCCTCGCCGACGTCACCGAACAGGCCCTGGCCCGCCTCACACCCGAGGGCAGCCTGGAGCACCCGGACGCCGGCGACGACATCGGCGACACCTCCCTCGGCACCACCTCCCTGCTCGCCCACGCCTGGCAGCGGGGCAGGGACCCCCGGCTGCCGGAGGCCGTGCGCCGCAGCCTCGCCTTCCACCTGCGCGAGCGCGTCTACACCGAGGACAACCCCGGCTACCCGAACCTCCGCACCACGGGCTCCGGCCTGCCGTACGCCCGTTACGTGCTGGAGGCGGGCGCGCACCCCATCGGCGACTGGCCGAGTACGGTGTGGGCACTGCTCCAGGCGGTCAACGTCCTCGACGCGGCCGAGGGCCTCCTGGCTCACGAACAGCGCACGGCTCTCACGGATCTGGCGCAGGGCTACTGGCGCTGGCTGACCGAGGCGACCTTCTTCAACCCGCAGGAGGCGGGCAACCAGGCCATCGGCTGTGTGGTCGGCGGTCTGATGCTGGCCCGCCATCTCCCGGACGGCGAAGGGAAGCCGGTCCGCTCCCGCGCGCTGGCCCTGTACGCCGAGGAGATCCGCGCCCACCGGGTCCGCGACCGGGGCGCGCTGCTGCCGCCGGAGCACGGCGGCGCGTACGACAACAACTACGGCCCGATCTCCCTGTCGTTCCTCGCCCAGGCCCACCGGGTCAGCGGCGAGGAGGTGTTCGCCGAGGACGGCGACGCGCTCGCCCGGTACATCGACGCCCGCCTGACGAGCGGCGGCTTCGACAACGGCGGCCCCCGCTACAGCGAACAGCACTCCGGGTTCGAGTCCGTCCTTGGCCTGCGGTACTTCAGCGCCCGCATCGGTGCCGACCTGGGCCGCTACCGGGGTGACACCCGCTGGGGCCGGCACGCGGTCCAGCGGGACGGCCGGATCGACGGGCACTTCGCGTTCATGCTGGTCTGGCAGATCCAGGACACCACCCGCTGGCACCGCACCCCGTCGCAGACCCCCGCCCGCCACCACCTGCGCTCCGGCACGGTCTCGGTCGCCTTCGACACTCGCATGACCCCGTCGCTGGTCGAGGCGGCGGGCACCTACTACCTGCCGGCGGCGGTCCGCCGTCAGCACGGGTTCGGTCCGGTGACGGACGGGTTCCTGCTGTGCCGTCCCATGGGCGAGGTGCGTGTCCGGGACGTCCGTACCGACGGGCTCGCCGGGAAGCTGGTCACCAAGCCGGTCGTGGGCCGTGACCATGTGCTCCGCCATGTGCGGTCGTTGTACGTCACCGACGGCACGAGCCTGTGGGTGACGGTCGCCGTGGAGCGTCTCGACGGGGAGCCCTACCTGCTGTCCGGGCTGCCGTACGCCGCGGACGACGGCGACCGGGTGCGCCGCGTCGCCGAGGGCGAGGTCACCGCCGCGGGCGGGCTGCGCCTCACGCATCCCACGGACCCGGGCCCCGACCACTTCGACACCCGCGCCGAACTCACCCAGGAACAGGCGGCGTTCGCGCTCGCGGCCGATCCGCGCGGCTACGGCAACCCCGACGAGGGCTGGCGCCACCTGGTCAGCTCCACCGCGATCGAAGCCGACCCGGCGCCGGGCGCCCCCGAGGAACTGCACGTGTTCGCCGTACGGTACGGGCCGGGCGGGTCCTTCGCGCCCGCCTTCGAGAGCGGCGAGCAAGGCCTCACGGTGCGCACCGAGGCGTTCACCGCCGTGCTCGGCAATCCGGCGGGCGATGCCGCCGGCGAAGCCGCTCTCACACTGGGCGTCTGAGCGAGGGCAGGGCACCGGGCGGCACGACCAGGTCCGCCCGGTCCCGCGTCGCGGCGATCAGACCGGCGTTGCGCTGGTCCGTCCCCAGCACCCAGGCCACGGCCGCTTCGTGGTCCTTGCCGAACTCCTCGTGCCGGGCCACCAGCCGCCGGATCCGCTCCGCCTCGTCGATCTCGCAGAACCACACCTCGTCCAGGCACGTCCGCACCCGCGCCCACGAACCCTCCGGCAGCAACAGGTAGTTGCCCTCGGTCACCACCAGCCGCGCCGTCGGCGGCACCGGGATCGCACCCGCGAGCGGTTGCTCCAGCACCCGCTCGAACCCGGGCGCGTACACCACTTCGTCGGTGTCCTCGCGCAGCCGCCGCAGCAGCGCCGCGTACCCGGCCGCGTCGAAGGTGTCCGGCGCGCCCTTGCGGTCCCGGCGGCCCAGCCGGTCCAGTTCGGCGTCGGCCAGATGGAACCCGTCCATCGGGACGTGCGCCGCCCAGGGCGGCCCGTCGGCGTTCAGGGCGTGCACCAGGTGCTCGGCCAGCGTCGTCTTGCCCGCGCCCGGGCCGCCCGCGATCCCGAGGAGGGCGCGCCGCCCGCTCCCGGTGAGGGCGCGGGCACGGGCGAGGAGGTCGTCGAAGGTCAGCGGCACACGGCAGAGTCTGTCACCAGGGGCCCTGACGGGGGGATCCGGGCGGGAAGGTTCGAAAGTATGGCTCATGTGGTGCTCGCCACCCACTGACACCCGGCCCCATGGGGAACAGTGCTGGGTATGACTCAGCTCGGTCTGCCCGACACCATCCAGGCGTGTCTCTTCGACCTCGACGGGGTCGTCACCAAGACGGCCGTCGTGCACGCGGCCGCCTGGAAGGAGACGTTCGACGCGTTCCTGCGCGACCACGAGGGCCGCGAGGCGCGGCCGTTCGACGAGATCGACGACTACGACGAGTACGTCGACGGACGCCCGCGCGCCGACGGGGTCCGCTCCTTCCTCGCCTCGCGCGGCATCCACCTGCCCGAGGGCGCCCCCGACGACCCGCCGGACGCCGCGACCGTGCACGGCCTGGGCAACCGCAAGAACGACCTGCTGCTGGAGCGCATCCGCACCGGCGGTGTGGAGGCCTACGAGGGCACCCTGCGCTATCTGGACGCCGTGCGCGCGCAGGGGCTGCGCACCGCGATCGTCTCCTCCAGCGCCAACTGCCGGGACGTGCTGCGGGCCGTCGGCGCCGAGCACTACTTCGACGTGCGCATCGACGGCGTGGTCGCCGCCGAGCGGAACCTGCCGGGCAAGCCGCACCCCGACACCTTCCTGGCCGCGGCCCGGGACCTGGGCGTCGAGGCGGCGCGGTCCGCCGTCTTCGAGGACGCGCTGGCCGGCATGGACGCGGGCCGCGCGGGCGGCTTCGGATACGTCGTCGGCGTCGACCGGGTCGGGCAGACCGACGCGCTGTACGCACACGGCGCGAGCATCGTCGTCAAGGACATGGCCGAGCTGGGAGGCAAGCAGTGATCACCCACCGGTCGTACACGGTCGAGCCGTGGGCCGTGCGCGAGACCGACCTGAACCTCGACGTCCTCGCCCAGAGCGAGTCGGTGTTCGCGCTGTCCAACGGCCATGTCGGCTGGCGCGGCAACCTGGACGAGGGCGAGCCGCACGGCCTGCCCGGCAGCTACCTCAACGGCGTCCACGAGGTGCACCCGCTCCCGTACGCGGAGGCCGGCTACGGCTACCCGGAGTCCGGGCAGACGGTCATCAACGTCACCAACGGCAAGATCCTGCGGCTGCTGGTGGACGACGAGCCGTTCGACCTGCGCTACGGCCGGCTCGTCAGCCACGAGCGCGTCCTGGACCTGCGCCGCGGCGTGCTGGAGCGGACCTGCGAATGGACCTCCCCGGCCGGCTCCACGGTCCGGGTGCGCTCCACACGGCTGGTGTCGCTGACCCAGCGGGCGGTGGCCGCGGTGGCCTACGAGGTGGAGGCCGTCGGCAGCCGCAGCCGCGTGGTGATCCAGTCGGAGCTGGTCGCCAACGAGCAGTTGCCCGGGTCGAACGGCGACCCACGCGCGGCGATGGCGCTCCAGTCGCCGCTGGAGCAGGAGGACGGCTTCGCCTCCGGGAACCGGCTGCGGCTGGTCCACCGCACCCGGCGCAGCGGCCTCAGGGTGGCCGCGGCCGCCGACCACGTGGTCACCGGGCCCGAGCGCACCACGACCCGCAGTGAGAGCGGCACCGACGTGGCCCGCCTCACCGTCACCTCCGTCCTGGAGCCGGGCCAGACCCTGCGGGTGGAGAAGCTGGTCGCCCACGGCTGGTCGGGTACCCGCTCGCTGCCCGCGATGGCCGACCAGGTGGACGCGGCCCTCGCGGCCGCCGCGCACGACGGCTGGCAGGGCCTGCTGGACGAGCAGCGGTCCCACCTGGACGACTTCTGGGCCCGCGCGGACGTCGAGGTCGACGGCGACGAGGAGATCCAGCAGGCCGTACGGTTCGCCCTCTTCCACGTCCTGCAGGCCGGGGCCCGCGCCGAGCAGCGGGCGATACCCGCCAAGGGCCTGACCGGCTCCGGCTACGACGGGCACGCCTTCTGGGACACCGAGATGTTCGTGCTGCCCGTCCTCACCCACACCGCCCCCGAGGCAGTCGCCGAGGCCCTGCGCTGGCGGCACAACACGCTGGACGAGGCACGCGAGCGCGCGGCCCAGCTGGGGCTCGGCGGGGCCGCGTTCCCCTGGCGGACCATCCAGGGCGCGGAGGGCTCGGCGTACTGGCCGGCCGGCACCGCGGCCTTCCATGTGAACGCCGGCATAGCCGACGCGGTCCTCCGCTACGTCGAGGCCACCGGCGACGCCGTCTTCGAACGGGAGGCGGGCGTCGAGCTGCTGGTGGAGACCGCCCGGCTGTGGCGCTCGCTCGGCCACCACGATCACCGCGGCGTCTTCCACATCGACGGCGTCACCGGACCCGACGAGTACAGCGCGGTCGCCGACGACAACACCTACACCAACCTGATGGCCCGCCAGAACCTGCTCGCCGCCGCCGACGCCGTCGAACGGCACCCGCGCGAGGCGGAGCGCCTCGGCGTGGACGAGGAGGAGAGCGCGGCCTGGCGGGACGCCGCCGACGCCGTGCACCTCCCCTACAACGACGAACTCGGTGTGCACGAGCAGCACGCCGGATTCACCCGCTACCAGCGCTGGGACTTCGCCGGCACCCGCCCCGACCAGTACCCGCTGCTGTTGAACTTCCCCTACTTCGACCTGTACCGCAAACAGGTCGTCAAGCAGGCCGACCTGGTGCTGGCCATGTACACCTGCGGGGCCCACTTCGACGACGAGCAGGTCGCCCGGAACTTCGCCTACTACGAGCCGCTGACCGTGCGCGACTCCTCCCTGTCCGCCTGCTGCCAGGCCGTCATCGCCGCCCAGGCGGGCCATCTCGCTCTCGCCTACGACTACACGGCCGAGGCGGCCCTGATGGACCTGCAGGACCTGGAGCACAACACCCGGGACGGACTGCACGTCGCCTCGCTGGCCGGGACCTGGATGGCGCTGGTGGCGGGCTTCGGCGGAATGCGGCGCGACGGCGAGGGTCTGCGCTTCGCGCCGCGCCTCCCGGAGCGGTTGCGCCGCCTCGCCTTCAGCCTCCAGTTCCGTGGCCGCCGGCTGAGGGTGGAGATCGGCGCGGACAAGGCGACGTACACGCTGCTCTCCGGGCCGCCGCTCACGCTCCACCACCACGGGGAGGCGCTGCGGGTGAGCACCGACGAGCCCGCCGTCCGCCCGGTACCGCAGGTCATCGCCCGCCCGGCTCCCGAGCAGCCCGTGCACCGGACGCCGAACAGCGGCTGAGCGTCAGTTCAGCATCTCGGACAGCAGACCGAGCAGGTCGCCCGTCGCATCGGCGGCGAGCAGGGCCGGTAGGGTGCCGAGGGCGAGAACGGCCACCGCGGCGGACCACATCTGCGGGGGCGGGCTCGTCTGGAGCGCCGCGATCCGGCGGGTGACCGCGCGGTCGGTGAAGTGCAGGGTGCACGCCGAGGGGGCCCGGCCCGCGCTGAGCGCGGCACGGGCCAGCGCGCGGGCGGTGGTGCGCCGGTCTCCGACGGCGGTGGCCGCCTGCTCGTCCGCCCAGCGTTCCACCAGGAAGACGACGGCCGAGCGGACCGGTACGAGCAGCGGGTTGGCCGCAGCGGCCAGCGTTGCCGCTGTCACCAGCGGCCCGTGCCGGTGCGCCAGATGCGCACGTTCGTGGGCGAGCAGGACCCGCCGCTCGTCCGGGCGCAGTGCGCTCAGCATCGCGGAGGTGACCAGGATTCGGCCCGGCCGGCCCGGGATCGCGAACGCCTGCGGTACGTCGGAGGCGGCGACGATCAACTCCGTGTCCGCCGGCTGTCCTGCGCTCAGCCGTTTCAGTGCCCGCCGGGTGCACCGCTCGGCGCGCACCGCCCGGTGCACCCGGTACACGACGGCGACCAGCGCCACGGCGGCAGCGACGCCGATCACCTCCGGCACCGGATCCACCAGCCGGTGCCCGTCCTCGCGGGCCTCCCGGACCACCGGCGGCGCGTCACCGAGCAGCGCGGCCGTCAGCAGCACCAGCGACCAGGTCGCGGCGGCCGCGGTCAGCACGGCCGCCGACGTCAGCACGCGT
>NZ_JBEXYL010000102.1:0-27885 GCF_040630895.1 Streptomyces sp. NPDC005728 | reverse complement strand
GCCGGAGTCTGAGTCCGGCCGCCCGCGCCTCGGTCCGGTCCCGGTCAGTCCTCGGGCAGTTCCACCGGGGCGATCTCGTCGTACACGTCACCCGGGCCCGGGTTGGCCGGGTCGGTCTCGCCGCCGAAGTGGTGCATGACGCCCCAGACCGCGTTCAGCGCGGTCTGGATCGCGCCCTCGGCCCAGCCGGCCGTCCAGGAGATGTCGTCGCCGGCGAGGAAGACGCCCCGCTTGTCCTCGGGCAGCCGGTCCTGCATGAAGTGCGTGAACAGGCGCCGCTGGTAGCGGTAGTGGCCGGGCAGGTTGGCCTTGAACGCGCCCATGAAGTAGGGCTCGTTCTCCCAGGAGACGGTCACCGGGTTGCCGATGATGTGCTTCCTGATGTCGACCTTCGGATAGATCTCGCCGAGCGACTTCAGCATGACCTCCATCCGCTCGTTCGCGGACAGCGGCAGCCACTTCAGGCTGTCGTCGCACCAGGTGTAGGACAGACAGATCACGGCGGGCTTGTCCGGGCCGTCGTCCAGCAGATAGGTGCCGCGGGTCATGCGGTCGGTGAGCGTCATCGACATGACGTCCCGGCCCGTCGGATTTCCCCTGTCGTCGACGGCCTTGTCCAGCCAGAACGGCCGGTCGACGGGGACGAACAGCTTCGAGGACTCCATGTAGTGGGTGCGCTCGATCGCCGTCCAGTGGTCGATCGGGAAGAGCGAGTCGTCACAGGCGATCTTGGACAGCAGCATCCAGGACTGGGCGGTGAAGATCGCCGCCTGGTAGGTGCGGATGTCGCCGTTCGCGTCCGTCACCGTGATCCGGTTGCCGGCGGTGCGGTGCAGCCGGGTCACGGCCGGGCGCGGTTCGCCGTTCTCGTGCAGGGACTGCAGCGAGGTGCCGTACGGCCAGTGGACGATCTTCTCCGGCTCGCGCTCCCACAGGCGCAGCGGCAGCTGCTGGGAGCCGCCGACGATGCCGCGGTGGTGGTCGTCGGCCTCGGTGTAGACGACGCGCAGGATCTCCAGGATGGAGTTCGGGAAGTCGGTGTCCCAGCCGCCGGTGCCGAAGCCGACCTGGCCGAAGATCTCGCGGTGCCGGAAGGACTTGAAGGCCTCGGAGTCGCAGAGGAAGCCGTAGAAGGTCTGGTTGTCGAGCTTCTCGACGAGCTTCGCCCAGATCTCGCGGATACGCGGGACGTCGCGCTCGCGCATGGCGCGGTTCATGTCGGAGAAGTCGGCGCCCTCGTCCAGGCACTTGTTCCACGCCTCGGCGACGTCCCGGTACACCTGGGGCAGGTCGTCGACCGTCTCGGCGTAGTGCGACTCGCCCTTGAGGTCCACGACGGTCGACGGGGTCGCCTCGGCCAGCGGGTTCGGGAAGGGGCTGGTCTCCAGGCCGACCATGTCGATGTAGTGCTGCAGCGCCGTGGAGGACGGCGGGAAGCGCATCGCGCCCATCTCGGCGGTGAGCGACTCGTCGCAGCCCTCGAAGCCGACCGTGCGCAGCCGGCCGCCGATCTGGTCGGCCTCGTAGACGACGGGCTTGAGGCCCATCTTCATCAGCTCGTAGGCGGCCACGATGCCGGACAGACCGCCGCCGATGACGGCGACCTCGGTGCCGTGCTCGGTCGCGGGGATCTGGCCGAGGCCCGCCGGGTGGGCGAGGAAGTCGTCGTAGGCGTAGGGGAAGTCCGGGCCGAACATGGTGATCGGCGGCTGCTGCTCGTCGGCGTGCTCGACGGCGTTGGGCACCGTGGACGTCATGGGGTACGGACTCCTTGCGCGGGGGTGGTACGGGGAGGGCTCGGGGTGGGTGTCAGACCAGGGACCCGTACAGGCCGGGGCGGCGGTCCTTCAGGTACGGGTTGGCCTCGCGGGAGGCTGCCAGGAAGGCGGGGTCGGCGTCGGCGAACACCAGCTCCTCCGCGCGGCCCGCGCGGGTGCGGGCGATGCCGTCGGGGCCGGCGAGGACGGACAGTCCGACGAACTCGAACTCACCCTCGGGGCCGACCCGGTTGACGTACGCGACGTACATCTGGTTCTCCCAGGCCCGCACCGGCACCAGGGATTCGGCGACGAACTGGAAGGGATGCATCTGCGCCGTCGGCACGATCAGCAGGTCGGTGCCGGCCAGGGCGTGGGCGCGGACGTTCTCCGGGAACTCGACGTCGTAGCAGATCATCAGGCCGACGGTCAGGCCGTTCAGCTCGGCCTGGACGACCGGCTGCTCGCCCGGCGTGAAGTGGTCGCGCTCGAAGCAGCCGAAGAGGTGGGTCTTGCGGTAGTTCGCGAGCCGGGTGCCGTCGGCGGAGATCAGCTGGGCGGAGTTGTGGACGGTCTCGCCGTCACGCTCCGGGTAGCCGTAGGCGATCGCCACACCGTGCCGGGTGGCGATCTCGGCGATCGCGTCCGCCGAGTCGCCGTCGGCGGGCTCGGCGAGGCGGGCGATGGCGTCGCCGATCGCGTACCCGGTGAGGAACATCTCCGGCGCAGCCAGCAGCGCGGCGCCCGCGGCGGCGGCACGGCCCGCGGCCTCGTCGAGGACCTTGAGGTTCTCGACGACCGAGCCGGGGCGGCCGGAGCTCTGGAGCAGTGCGGTGCGCATGCGGGTTCCTCACCGGAAAGGGGGGTTTTGGGGGCCAGATAGAAGGTACGGTCGGCGCGCTCGGCCGGACAAGAAGGAGCCGTTGCGCGCCGGTGCACGGTTCGTTGCGTGGTGAGGGCGCCGGGCGGCGATTCGTTGCGCGCCCTCGGGCGGGGGTCTCGTCCGCCCTGAGACGCAGGTCACGACGGGGTTTCCCCGCCGGACGGGGGAGGCGAGGTGCCACCTGCGGGGCGATGTGCCCGCGGGCCGGCGCCGGGAGAGTGGTGGGCGTTCAGTTCACGCGCTTGACCTGCGGAAAGGACCGTCATGCAGCGTCGTACGAAGATCGTCGCCGTCACCTTTGCCACCGCCCTGCTGATCACCGCGGGCACGGCGGGCGCCGCGCTGGCCTCGGGAGCCGGGGCGCACCGTCCCGAGCGCGAGGCAGCCGCGCTCACCGGCACGGCCGAGCTGTACCGGTCGGCCGGGGACGACATCAGCTTCTCCTTCGACGCGCATCTGGCGGCGAAGGACACCGCGGATCCGCAGAAGGCCACCGGAACCTTCGAATGGAGCCACTACCTCGACGGGGACGGCGCCTGGGCCAGGGCGAAGGTGGACTGCCTGGTCACCGGCGGGAAGGTCGCCGTCGTGTCCGGTGTGATCACGGACTCGGACCTGCCGGGGGCCAAGGGCCTGCGGGTCGGCGTCACGGTCCACGACCTCGGCCGACACGACCGGCTGGGCTACAGCTGGGCCGGGGTCGGCAGCCCCACGGACACCAGGGACCTGCCGCCGTGCGTGTCGTCGGCTCCCTTCGAGAAGGTGAAGAAGGGCACGGGCGACTTCACGGTCGTCCCGTGGAACCCGGAGTTCTGAGCGAGCGGCGTCCCGATGCCGACGGCCGCCTTTGCACGTCTCTACAGCTCCTTCAGCCGCTCCACGATCTCCCGCAGCAGCCCCGGATCGGCGGCCGGGCCCGTGGCCTGCAGCCGGCGGGGCGGGTCGATGCGGACCAGCCCGGCCTCGGCCAGGTCGCCGAGCAGGACGCGGACCACGGTCAGGGGCAGGTCGGCGTCCGCGGCCACCTCGGCCACGGGGCGCGGGCCGCGGCGGATCAGGTCGAGCAGGCGGACACGGGCGTGATCCAGCTCCGGCTGTGCCCCGGCGTCCACCTCCACCGCGGTGACCTGGGACATCAGGTCGGCGGCGTGCCGCTCCGAGGGCCGGGTGCGGCCCCGGGTCACGGTGTAGGGGCGCACCATCGACCCGGTCTCGTCCTCGTACCAGTGCTCGTCGCTCACCGCGGGATCAGGGGGCCGAGCGGGTGGCGGCGTCCAGGTGACGGCCGAGGCGGCGGACGAGCAGGGCCATCTCGTGGGCGAGCTGTCCGACGTCGGTCCGTACCTCGCTGAGCACGGCGAGACGGCTGCCGTGGCCGGCCGGGGTGATGAAGAGGTAGGCGTCCTCCAGCATGACCATGGTCTGCCGCACCCCTCCCGCCTCGAACCGCTCCCCCGCCGAGCGGGCCAGGCTGTGGAAGCCGGAGCAGACGGCGGCCAGGTGCTCGATGTCCCGGCGGCGCATGCCCTCCGAGCAGCTCAGCGGGAGGCCGTCGGCGGTGAGCAGCACGGCCTGGCGGACGTGGTCGGTACGGGCCACGAGGTCGTCGAGCAGCCAGCCGAGATCGGTACCGGGTGCTCCGGCGGGCGGGGCCGGGTGCTCGGGGGTCTGGTCGTCACCGTGCATGGTCGGTGTCCGTCCCTTCTTCGGCGTGTGCTGTCGGGGCAGGGGCCTCGGTGTCGGCCGGCAGGCCCTGGCGGCCGCGGTCCAGGCCCCGCTGGAAGGCACCGAAGATCGCCCGCATCTCCTCGGCGTCGACCTCACGCCCGGGTGCCGCATCCCGCGGCGGCGGATCCTCACGCAACTCCCGGACGAGGGAGGCCTGCCGGGTACGGGTGGGCAGGGGCGGGGTGACGTCCGGCGTGGGGGTGTTGTGCGGCTCGGGACCGTCGTGCGACGCGGGAGTGTCGTGCGGCGCAGGCCCGTCGTCCGACGCGAGGGTGCCACGCGGCGCGGAGGGGCTGTCGTGGCCCGACAGGCTGCCGTGACCCGACAGGCTGTCGTGACGCGGCGGGGAAGCGAGTTCGGTGTCGGGCAGGGGTGCGGATCGCCTTCTGGTGGGCAGCTCCAGTACCGGCGCCTTCCGCTCGACCGGACCCGGCAGGTGGTCCCGCACGTCGGTAGCGGCGGACGGCGCGCCCGCCGGCTCCACCTCCGCCAGCACCCCCTCGGGAAGCAGCACCACCGCGGTCGTGCCCCCGTACGGGGAATCCCGCAGGTTCACTTCGACGCCGTGCCGCGCGGCGAGCCGGCCGACGACGTACAGACCGAGCCGGTCGTGGCGGGTGGGGTCGAAGGCGTCGGCGTCGGTGAGGGTGCGGTGGGCCTCGGCGCGCTGCTCGGCGTCGAGGCCGAGCCCGCGGTCGTCGATCTCCAGCACGAAGCCGCTGCCGACCCGCCCGGTGCGCAGCGTGACCTGGGTGTGCGGCGGCGAGAACGCCGTGGCGTTCTCCAGGAGTTCGGCGACGAGATGCACGACGTCGGCGACCGCGTCCGCCGCGATCGCGACGTCGGGCATCGGCGGCACCACCACGCGCGCGTAGTCCTCGATCTCGCTCACCGCCGAGGCGACGACGTCCGCGACCGGGACGGGCCTGCGCCAGCGGCGGCCGGGCGCCGCGCCGGAGAGGATGATCAGGCTCTCCGCGTGCCGGCGCATCCGGGTCGTCAGATGGTCGATGCGGAACAGCTGGTGCAGGATGTCCGGGTCGTCGGTGCGCCGCTCCAGCGTGTCGACGAGTTTCAGCTGCCGGTGCACCAGCGCCTGGTTGCGGCGCGCGATGTTGAGCAGCACGGCGAACAGCCCCCGGCGCAGGGTGGCCTGCCGGACGGCGGCCTCCACGGCGGCGAGCCGCGCGGTGTTGAAGGACCGGCCGACCTGGCCGATCTCGTCGTCCCTGACCTCGTCGGCGGCGAGCGGCGGCGCCTCGGCGAGCGCGTCCACCTCCTCGCCGGCGCCCAGCCTCCGCATGACGTCCGGAAGTTGCCGTGTGCTGAGCACGTCGGCCGCGTCCCGCAGGGTTTCCAGGCGTCGCGAGATGCGCCGCGCACCGCGCACCGCGAACCACAGCGAGAGCGTCACGGCGGCCAGCCCGACCGCACCGACGACGGCGGCCTTGGTCAGCTCGCGGTAGGCGAAGGCCCGCCCACGCGCGGCCGAGTTCTCGGCGGAGCGGGTGCACAGCTGCATGTAGCGCTTGACGGCCCGGTCGGAGGTCGACCGCCAGGTGTCCGCCGCGACGGCCTCCCCGGCGCCCGCGGCCCCGGCCCGCAGCAGCGCGTCCTCGCCCCGCACCAGCGAGCGGTACAGGTCACCACGGTGGAACTCCTCGAACAGGCCGCGCGAGTCGGCGGGCAGGTCCGGTACGTACGTCCGCTCGAAGACGCGCCGGTCCTCGATGGTCGCGCTCAGGCTGTCGTACTGCCGGCCGGTCAGGGTCCCGGCCGCCCGCGCTCCGGCGACCTGGGCGTCCTCCCGGGACACGAACTCCCGTACCCGCACCAGCTCGACGACGACCTGCGCCTCCCGGGCCAGCTGCCCGGCCTGGAGCGCGGTGAGCGTGGACTGCACGTCGAAGCCGGGTGCGACGAGCGTGCTGTACTCGTCGACCGCCCGGTCCCAGGTGATGTCCCTGGACAGCACGCGCTCGCGCAGCCCTTCCAGCTTCCCGGTGGCGGCGACCATGGTGTCCAGGGCCTGCCGCTGCCGGTCCGTCAGCCGGCCGCGGTCCCCGCCCCGGACCGCCTGCCGCATGGCCTCCACGGCCCGGTCGGTACGGCGCTGCTGTCCGAGCAGTTCGCCGGCGGCGACCGTGTCGAGGCGGGCGCCCAGGTAGGCGGCGGACAGCCGGCGCTCGATCTGGACCTGCCCGATCGCGGTGTCCACGGGGGTGCCGAAGTCCTCGTACACCCCCT
Source organism: Streptomyces sp. NPDC005728 (assembly GCF_040630895.1). Classification (NCBI taxonomy): domain Bacteria; kingdom Bacillati; phylum Actinomycetota; class Actinomycetes; order Kitasatosporales; family Streptomycetaceae; genus Streptomyces; species Streptomyces sp. NPDC005728. Next base: position 21,270 of record NZ_JBEXYL010000102.1, on the reverse strand, counting down.
GGAGCCGGATCAGCGCGCGCAGTTCGGCGGTGACCGACACCATGGCGAAGCCCCACAGGGCCATCAGGGCGACGGCCGGGGCGAGGGCGAGCGCCACGATCCGCGCACGGACGGTGGTGGGACGGCCGACGGGCCAGCGCATGGGGTACCTGCCGGTGTTACCAGTCAGTAGAAAGAGCGGGCACAACCTACGGGATCGTCACCAGGTGCGCAATGGTGACCGCCGGTAACCGCGGGAGTCACGTCCGGGGCAGCGCGAACGTGGTCACCACCGCCGCGTGGTCGGAGGGCCAGTCGTTGCCCGCGACGTCGGGCCACGGGCGCGGGACGCCGGTGACGAGGGTCCGCGCGTCCCGCACGGTCAGTCCCCGGTGCAGGACGTAGTCGATCCGGTCCTGCGGTTCGGGCCGTCCGCTGCCGTCCTCGTGGACCGGGTGGATCGGCGACCACGTGTGCCCGGGCTCGGCCGCCGGGTCGGGGTGGGCCTCACGGTAGGAGTCGGCGAAACCCGCGTCCGCCGCCGCCCGTGTCACCGGCCACTCCACGTCCGGCCGGTCCAGGTGGGAGGGGCAGTTGAAGTCTCCGACGAGGACCACCGGAACGCCCTCGGCGGACGACTCGGCGATCCGGCGCAGCGCGTCCCGCATCTGTTCGAGCCGTACGTCCTCGTGGGCGATCAGCTCGGGCGCGCCCAGCCCGTCGAACGCGGCCTCGTAGGGGCCGTACGGCGTGTAATGCAGGTGGGCCGTCCACACGTCGACCTCACGGCCGGGCGCGACCCGGATCCGGACGCCTGCGGCGCCGTAGAAGCCGACCTCGGGATCTCCGAAGCGGGCGGTGACGGGGTACCGGCTGATGACGCCGAGGTTCTCCCCGGCCCGGTGGTGGTGCCAGCCGAGGGCCTCGGCCAGCTCCTGGGCGGCACTGCCCCCGGTCTCCTGGAGACCGACCACGTCCGCACCGGACTCCAGAACGGCCTTGACCTGCTTGGCCCGGTGGTCGTCGACCTTGCTGCCGCCGAGCCACAGGTTCCAGCTCATGACCCGGATTTCGGGTGCGGCCATCTCGCGCAGCTGCTCGGGCGTGACGCCGACGAGGCTGTCACGCACGGTCCGCCCGGGTGCCGTGCCGATCGGTGCGAGGGACGGCACGGCGAGTACGGCGCACCCGGCGGCCTCGGCGGAGGCCACGCCGGTCTCGGTGTCCTCGACGGCCACGCAGGCGGCCGGTTCGACGCCGAGGGCCCGGCAGGCGGCCAGGTAGGGGTCGGGAGCCGGCTTGGTGCGGTCGGTGTCGTCGGCGGTGACGGAGACCGCGAACCGTCCGGCGCCGAGGGCGTCGAGCACGACGTCGGCGACCGCGCGCGGTGACGCGGTGACCAGGGCGGTGGGGACGCCGGCGCCGGCCAGCGCGTCCAGCAGGCCGAGCGCGCCGGGGCGGGGCACGATCCCGGTGCGGACGCGGTCGGCGAACTCGCGGTGCAGTTCGGCCGCAAGGTCGGCCTCGGTCCGGCCGGTGGCCGTGGAGAGCCAGGCGGCGGTGTGCTCGACGGGCCGGCCGAGCACCTCCGGCTGGTCGGCCTCGCTCAGCGGGCGTCCGGCGACCTGCTCGACCGCCTCCCACCACAGGCGCTCGGTGTCGACGAGCGTGCCGTCCATGTCGAACAGGACGGCCTGGAGCGGGAGTGCGGGGGTGTGGGGGGTCACGTTGTTGTCGTTCCTCACTTCTGGATACGTTCGGCCACCAGTACCGGCCGCTCGGGCAGCGACACGCCGACGGCGGATCCGGCGCCGAGTCCGGCGGCCTCGTGCGCGGGCAGGTCGGCCTTGGCCTCGGTGCCGTCGGCGAGCCGTACGGTGACCCGGACGACGGCGCCCAGGAAGGCGGTCGCGACGACCCGGGCGCTGCCCTGCTCGTCGGCCCGTACCTGGACGGCCTCGGGCCGCACCAGTACGTCCACCGCGCCGTTCGGCGTCTCGCCGTCGGCCGGCAGCCGCTGCCCGAGCACCTCGACGGTGCCGTCCTTCAGCTCGCCCGGGATCCGGCTCATCGTGCCGACGAACTCGGCGACGAAGGCGGTGGCGGGACGGCCGTACAACTCGGCGGGCTCGGCGCACTGTTCGAGCCGTCCGGCGCGCATGACGGCGACCCGGTCGGCGACCGAGAGGGCCTCCTCCTGGTCGTGGGTGACGAAGAGGGTGGTGATGCCGAGTTCCTGCTGGAGCCTGCGGATCTCCTCGCGCAGGGTCAGACGCACCTTGGCGTCCAGCGCCGACAGCGGCTCGTCGAGCAGCAGGACACGCGGGCGCAGGGCGAGGGCGCGGGCGAGCGCGATGCGCTGCTGCTGGCCGCCGGAGAGCTGGTGCGGATACCGCTCCCCCTTGTCGCCCAGGCCGACCAGGTCCAGCAACTCGGCGGCACGGGAACGCCGTTCGGCCGTACGGACCTTGCGCATCCGCAGCCCGAAGGCGACGTTGTCGACGGCGTTCAGGTGCGGGAAGAGGCTGTACGACTGGAACACCATGCCGGCATCGCGGCGGTGGGCCGGGACGTGCGTGACGTCCTCGCCGTCCACCAGCACGGCGCCGGAGTCGGGGTGTTCGAAACCGGCGAGCATGCGCAGCGCGGTGGTCTTGCCGCAGCCGGACGGGCCGAGCAGGGCCAGGAACTCGCCCGGGCGGACGGTCAGGTCGAGCCCGTCGAGAGCGACGGTGGCCCCGAACTCCCTCCGCAGTCCCCGGAATTCGACGGTGGCGGCCTTTTCGGCGGCGGCCTTCTCAAGCGTGGTGACGGTCATGGTTCATCCCCGGGAGGAAGCGGTTCGGGTACGTCCGCCGGCGCCGGCGAGCGCGAGCAGCAGAGCCCAGGTGACGAGCAGGCTGAGCACGGACACGGCGACGGACATCTGGGCCTGCGAGCCGCCGACGTTGTAGATCCACACGGCGAAGGGCTCGAAGCCGAGCAGCCGGGCGACGGTGAACTCGCCGAGGACCAGCGCCAGCGTGAGGAAGGTCGCGTTCAGCAGCGCCCCGCGCAGGTTCGGCAGCACGGCCCGGACGAGGGCCTGCGGCCAGGAGGCCCCGCAGCTGCGGGCGGCCTCGACGAGGGTGCGCACATCGATGGCGCGCAGGCCCGCGTCCAGGGCGCGGTAGACGAACGGCAGCGCCATCACGACATACGCGAGGACCAGCACAACGGGGAAGTTCTCGTTCTGGATCGCCACGATGGTCTGGAAGAGCGGGGTCCTGGACAGATGCTCCGGGCCCCACTTCAGAACGGTCGCGATCCCCGCGACGAACGCGATCGGCGGCACCACGAGCGGCAGCGAGCACACCACCTCCACCACCGGCCGCAGCCGGGGTGCGCCGAGCCGCAGCGCGACCACGGCGGGCACCATCAGCAGCAGGACCACCGCGATGGTGGCCACGGCGAGCTCCAGCGAGAGCAGCAGGCTGGAGACGAAGCCGTCGGCGGACAGGATCTGGGTGTAGGCGTCGAAGGAGACGCCGTGGCCGGGCACGTCGACCGTGAAGACCACGGACGCGCCGAGCGGCACCAGGAAGTACAGGGCGGCCAGGCCGAGGACGGCCCAGCGCCAGGGGGTCAGGCGTCGAGCCATCGGGCGCTCCGTCGTTGCAGGGGCAGGTACACGGCCATGACCAGGCCCGCCACCAGCACCATGTCGAGGCTGAGGGCGAGGGCGACGTTCTCCTGGCCGACCAGCACGTTGCCGGAGAGGGCGTCGGCGATCTGCAGCGTGACGAGCGGGACCGCGCTGCCCACCATCGCGGCGGCGGTGGCGTAGGCGGCGAAGGCGCTGCCGAACAGCAGCACCAGACCGCCGAGCAGGGAGGGCGCGAGGACGGGCAGGGCCACGTGCCGCCAGTACTGCACACCGGTGGCGCCGTTGTTCAGCGCGGCCTCGCGCCACTGGACCCGCAGGCCGTCCAGGGCCGGGGTGATGGTGAGGACCATCAACGGGATCAGGAAGTACAGGTACACGAGGACCAGGCCCCAGAAGCTGTAGAGGTCCCAGCCCTTGTCCGTGAGGCCCAGGTGCATGGTCAGGACGCCGGCGTTGCCGAGGGTGGCGACGAACGCGAAGGCCAGCGGGACGCCGCCGAAGTTGGCGAGCACGCCGGAGGCGGTCAGTACGGCCTCGCGCAGCGCGCGCGAGCGGGAACTGACCACGGCCTGCGCGAGGGGCAGCCCGAGCAGGGCGCCGAGCCCGGCGGAGATCGCCGAGAGCTTGACGCTGCCGGTCAGCGCGGTGAGGTACGGGCCCTGGAGTGAGGCCGAGAGGTTCTCGGCCGTGTAGGACGTGGCGCCGGTGGTCTGGTCCTTGACCGTGAAGGCGCCGTCCAGGATGGCGAGGGCGGGCAGCCCGAAGGCGATCGCCGTGAACGCCAGCAGCGGCACCACGGCGAGCCAGCCGGGGGCGCGGCGCCGTCGCTTCGCCGAAGCGACGGGCGCCACGTCCGCGCGCGTGAGAGCGGTGGTCATCCGGAGACGGCCTTACCCCAGCCCTGCGCGATGACCGTCTTGGCCTTGCTCTGCTGGGCCTCGGTCGGGAAGGACGGCGTGCCGGTGACCTTGGGGAGCTTGGCGGCGGCCGTCTTGTCGAGGGTGCCGGCCTTGTCCATCGCGGTCATCAGGGCCGGGCGGGCGTAGCCCTTGAGCCACAGGTTCTGGCCCTCGGCACTGTAGAGGTACTCCTGCCACAGGCGGGCGGCCGCCGGGTGCGGGGCGTCCTTGTTGATGGCCTGGGAGTAGTACTGGGCGTACTGGCCGTCGGCCGGGATGGCGACCTTCCAGTCCACACCCTTGGACTTGAACTCCTCGGCGTAGCCGGCGTTCAGGTAGTCCCAGTCGATGCTGATGGGCGTCTCGCCCTTCTCGACGGTGGCCGGGGTGGACTCGACGGGCGTGTAGTTGCCGTTCTTCTTCAGCTTGCCGAAGAAGTCGAGTCCGGGCTGGATGTCGTCGAAGGAGCCGCCGCTCGCGAGCGCGGCCGCGTAGACGCCGCCGAAGGCCGAGCCCGACTTGGTCGGGTTGCCGTTGAGCGCGACCTTGCCCTTGTACTCCGGCTTGAGGAGGTCCTTGAAGGTGGTCGGGCAGGCCTTCACTCGCTTGGCGTCGCAGCCGATGGAGATGTAGCCGCCGTAGTCGTTGAACCAGCGGGCCTGCGGGTCCTTCTGGCCCTCGGGGATGTCGTCGTAGGAGGCCACCTTGTAGGGCGCGAGCAGGCCCTGCTGGGCGGCGCTGAGGGCGAAGGAGCTGCCGAGGTCGAGGACGTCGGGGGTGCGGTCCTGGCCCTTGCGGGTGGTGACGGCGTTGATCTCGTCCTGGCTGGAGCCGTCGGGGCTCTCCACCTCGATCTTGATGCCGTACTTCTTCTGGAAGCCGTCGATGAGGGCGCCGTAGTTGGCCCAGTCGCGGGGCAGCGCGATGGCATGCAGCGTGCCCTCCTTCTTGGCCGCCTTGACCAGGGCGTCAAGGCCGCCGAAGTCGGCCGCGGACGTGGCGGTGGCGGCGCTCTTGCCGTCCTTGGTCTTGGTGGACGCGTTGTCGGGGGCGGCGCCGCAGGCGCTCAGCGCGAGTGCGGCGACGACGGCGAGGGAGCCGCCGAGGACGGCGTTTCTCGGCAGGGACACGGTCACGGTCTCTCCAGGGGTGCGCACGAGGGTTGGGCGGTGCGAAGGGTGAAGTACGGAGAACTTGTCTGAACAAGTTGCGTCACAGTACGCCCGTTGCCGGTGTCCTGTCTGTAAACCTCAGCGAAACTTTGGCCCCCATCTGGCTGCACAATCCAGACCGTTACAGATCACGCCCGGGTCTCGATTAGGCTGGTCACGCTGTGCACAGCGACCTACGCAGAGGGGAAGCATGACGGCGCGACACGAGGAGATCGCCGACGAACTGCGGCACGCGATCGACCGCGAGGAGTACACGGTCGGCAGCCGGCTGCCGTCGGAGGCGGAACTCGCGACGCACTACGGCGTCTCGCGCGGCACGGTCCGCCAGGCCGTCGCGGCCCTCACCGCCGAGGGCCTGATCGGCTCCCGCCAGGGGGCCCGGCGCGTGGTGCTCGCCAGCCGCCGCAGCCAGAGCTTCGAGGAACTGCGCAGCTTCGCCCAGTGGGCGCGCGCCATGGGCCGCGAGGCCACCGGCCACGTGGTGGCACAGGAGTACCGCCCGGCCACGCAGGAGGACGCCGTACGGCTCCAACTGTCTGGCGGAGCACGGGTGTTGCAGGTGCTGCGGGTGCGCGGTCTGGACGGCGAGCCGGTGCTGCTGGAGCGGACGGTGTACGCCGACTGGATCGCGCCGGCGGTCGAGGCGATCGAGCCCGACTGCCCGTCGGTCACCCAACGGCTCTACGACGACACGGGGTTGGTCTTCGCCTACGGCGAGCACATCATCGACGCGGTGGCAGCGGGCGCCCAGGACGCCGAACTGCTCGCCGTCCGCCGCACGAGCCCGCTGCTGCGCGTCCGCCGCGTGACGACGACCCGCGAGGGCCGCCCGGTGGAGTGGTCCGACGACCGCTACCGCTCGGACGCGGTGAGCTTCAGCGTGCACAATTCGATAGGGAACAACGCCCTGGCCCGCAAGACGGCGGACTGAGGGCGACGAACGGGGGAGCACAGACGGATACGCCCGCACTGCCGTACGCCGACACGCACAGCACCGTGATCGCGGCCGGTCCGGTCCTCGTCCGGCGGGCGCTCGGCGAGGCCCTGGGCCGGTCCTTCGCCGGACGCCGCGGGGCGGCCTGTGCCCGTCTGGTCGGTGCCGCGGACCAGACGGCGTCCGGCCCGCGTCCGCTCGTCGTGGGCGCCACGGTCCGTGGCTTCCGGGTGACCGCGGCGGATCCGGGGCGGGAGTTGGTCCTCACCGGCAGCCACCGCTACTCGGCCTACCGGCTGACCTTCCAGCTGGAACCGGACAGCCCGGGCCGCACGCGCGTGCGCGCAAAGACCCGGGCTGCGTTCCCCGGCCGGGCCGGGAAGCTGTACCGGCTGCTGGTGATCGGCAGCGGCGGCCACGCGGCCGTCATGCGCCGCGTGCTGACGGCGATCGGCCGCCGGGCGCGCTGACGCCCGCCCTGCGCGCCGGCGGCCTATCCCGGCGCGCCCGACGAGAAGCGCCGCAGCAGCGGTGACAGCACCAGCACCGACTTGGTGCGCTCCACGAACGGTTCGCCGGCGATGCGCTCCAGCACCCGCTCGAAGTGGCGCATGTCGGAGGCGAAGACCTGGACGACCGCGTCCGCCTCGCCGGTGACGGTGGACGCGGCCACGACCTCCTGGTACCGCTCCAGACCCCGCTGGATGGTCTCCGGCGAGGTGTTGCGCCGGCAGTAGATCTCGACGAACCCCTCGGTCTCCCAGCCGAGCGCCGCTGGGTCGACCCGTACGGTGAATCCGGTGATGGCTCCGGTGGCCCGCAGCCGGTCCACACGCCGTTTCACGGCGGGCGCGGACAGGCCGACCAGCTGCCCGATGTCCGCGTAGGAGCGGCGGGCGTCCTCGGCGAGGGCGTGCACAATGCGTTCGTCGAGATCGTTCAGCACGTTCGGTTGATCAGCTCTCAGGTGTTGCGAGTCGGGAACGGCGATGGCCGTACACGAAGTAGAACACGAGCCCGACGGCCATCCAGCACCCGAAGACGACCCAGGTGACGGTGTCGAGGCTGAACATGTTGTACGCGCAGAACAGGAAGCCCAGCACCGGCAGGACCGGGCCGAACGGCACCTTGAACGTGCGCTCCAGCTCCGGCCGCCGGTAGCGCAGGATGACGACCGCGATGTTGACCAGGCCGAAGGCGAACAGCGTACCGATGCTGGTGGCGTCGACGAGCTTGCCCAGCGGGATGAGGGCGGCGAGCACACCGCAGAAGAGGGACACGATCACCGTGTTGAGGCGGGGAGCGCCGGTCTTCGGGTGGACCTTGCCGAGCGCCTTCGGAACCAGGCCGTCGCGGGACATGGCGAAGAGGATGCGGGTCTGGCCGTAGAGCACGGTGAGCACCACGCTCGCGATGGAGACGACCGCACCCAGCGCGAGCAGGGTGCCCCAGAAGGTCTGGCCGCTGACATCGTTCATGATCGCGGCGAGGGTCGCCTCCGAGCCGTCGAACTTCTTCCAGTTCCAGGCGCCGACGGCGACGGCCGCAACGAGCACGTACAGCGCCGTCACGATGATCAGCGACAGCATGATCGCCCGCGGCAGGTCCCGCTTGGGGTTCTTCGCCTCCTCGCCGGCGGTGGACGCGGCGTCGAAGCCGATGTACGAGAAGAACAGCGTGGCACCGGCGGCACTGACCCCGGACATGCCGAGCGGCATGAAGTCGGCGTAGTTGCCGGACTTGAAGCCCATGAATCCGATCGCGCAGAACAGCACCAGGGCGGCGATCTTGACGCAGACCATGATCGTGTTGGCGCGGGCGGACTCACGCGCGCCACCGAGCAGGAACACCATCGCCAGGAGGACGACGATCAGTGCCGGCAGGTTGATGATGCCGTTGCCTTCGCCGGGGGCCGCGGACAGGGCGTGCGGGATGGTGACACCGATGGTGCCGTCGAGCAGCTCGTTCAGGTACTCGCCCCAGCCGACGGCGACGGCGGCCACCGAGACGCCGTACTCCAGCACGAGGCACCAGCCGCAGACCCAGGCGACCAGCTCGCCCATCGTTGCGTACGCATACGAGTAGGAGGAGCCGGCGACCGGGATGCTGCCCGCCAGTTCGGCGTACGACAGGGCCGAGAAGAGAGCCGTGAGACCGGCTATCACGAAGGCCAGGGTGATCGCGGGACCAGCCTCCGGAACGGCGTCGCCGAGGACCACGAAGATGCCGGTGCCAAGGGTGGCACCGATGCTGATCATGGTCAGCTGCCACAGTCCGAGGGACCGCTTCAGCGACCCTCCCTCACCCTGGCCGCCCTCCGCGACCAGGCGTTCCACAGGCTTGCGACGCATGAGGCGCGCGGCGACGCCCGGGGACGCGGGGGCGGCCGTTCTCTGGTTCTGCGGGGGTGCGCCTTGGTCGAGCACTCGCTGGCTCCTTATCGCTGCCGGTCAGTGCGGGCAGGGACCGGCGGACGTCTGCCAGGGCAGGAACCCGCCGAGCGGAGTCCCCGGCACACTACGTACAGCGCAGCAGCCTATGAGGAGCGGCTTCACGGGCGTAATGCAGCAACCTTGCGCATGCCTGCATGATCATTGCGTTCATCGGTCCGGGGTGCCTATTTGTTGCGCACGGGCTGTCGACCGTTGCACAGCGGCCTCACAGATCCCTCTTTGTGCCCTTTCTCCCGCGCAGCCGTCCGGGAACGCCGACGGCCCCCGCCGGTCCCGGGAACCGGGATCGACGGGGGCCGTACGGAAGGGACTCGGCTCAGCTCCAGCTGGCGTGCAGCGGCTTGCCCTCGGCGTAGCCGGCCGCGCTCTGGATGCCGACGACGGCCTTCTCGGCGAACTCCTCCAAGGAGCCGGCGCCGGCGTAGGTGCAGGAGGAGCGGACGCCCGCGATGATCGAGTCGATCAGGTCCTCGACGCCCGGACGGTCCGGGTCGAGGAACATCCGGGAGGTGGAGATGCCCTCCTCGAACAGCGCCTTGCGGGCCCGGTCGTACGACGACTCCTCCGATGTGCGGTTGGCCACCGCACGCGCGGAAGCCATGCCGAAGGACTCCTTGTAGGCGCGCCCGTTGGCGTCGTGCTGGAGGTCGCCCGGCGACTCGTACGTACCGGCGAACCACGAGCCGACCATCACGTTGGACGCGCCGGCGGCGAGGGCCATCGCCACGTCACGCGGGTGCCGGACACCGCCGTCGGCCCACACGTGCTTGCCGTACTTCTTCGCCTCTGCGGCGCACTCCAGGACCGCGGAGAACTGCGGCCGGCCCACGCCGGTCATCATGCGGGTGGTGCACATGGCGCCGGGGCCGACACCGACCTTGATGATGTCCGCACCGGCGTCGACGAGGTCCTTGACGCCCTCGGCGGAGACGATGTTGCCCGCGGCGATCGGCACCTGCGGGTCGAGGGCGCGCACCAGCTTGACGGCGCTGATCATCGACTCCTGGTGGCCGTGCGCGGTGTCGATGACGAGGGTGTCCACGCCCGCGTCGAGCAGCTGCTTGGCCTTGCCCGCCACGTCGCCGTTGATGCCGACGGCGGCGGCGATGCGCAGCTTGCCCTGCGCGTCCACGGCCGGGGTGTACAGCGTGGCGCGCAGCGCGCCCTTGCGGGTCAGGATGCCGGCGAGCCTGCCGTCCTTGTCGACGGCGGGCGCGTAGCGGCGGTTGTGGGTGTCGAGGGTGGTGAAGGCCTCGCGCGGCTCGATGTCCGCGTCGAGCAGCAGCAGGTCCCGGGACATGACCACTTCGAGCTGGGTGAAGCGGTCGACGCCGGTCAGATCCCGGTCGGTGACGACACCGACGGGCCGCTGGTTCTCGTCGACGACCACACCGGCGTTGTGCGCCCGCTTGGGCAGCAGGGCCAGGGCATCGGCGACGGTCTGGTGCGGGGCCAGCACGATCGGGGTGTCCAGCACCAGGTGGCGGCTCTTCACCCAGGAGACGACGTCGGCGACCACTTCGATCGGGATGTCCTGCGGGATGACCACCAGGCCGCCGCGCCGGGCGACCGTCTCGGCCATGCGGCGGCCGGCGATGGCGGTCATGTTGGCGACGACGAGCGGGATGGTGGTGCCCGTGCCGTCCGGCGAGCTGAGGTCCACGCCCTGACGCGAGCCCACCGCGGAGCGGTTGGGCACCATGAACACGTCGTCGTACGTCAGGTCGTACGCGGGCTGGATGTCATTGAGGAAACGCACGTGCCGCACATCCCAGTCGATCAGAGGTGACCCCCGGACGGGTGCGCCAGGGGGAAAAGAGCACGTACTTCATTCTCCCATGCCCCAGGTCCGCGCATGCCCCCACAGAACGTCCAGGCTGGCCGGAGGGGCCCTAGGAGGATCCTCCAAGGGCCAGGACGACGGCGAGCGCGGGGGTCCGGTCCACCGCCTCGGCGAACACGTCCTGCGCGGTGCGCCACTCGCCCGGGCTCGCCTCGGCGTACGGCCGCCAGCCCCGCACGACCACCAGCAGCCCCTGCTCGACAGCGCCCTCGGGCCAGACCGTGTGGTCGGAGAGGGAGTCCACGAGGGCATCCCAGTTGCGGCCGAACCAGTCGGGCAGCGCCAGCGCCCGGGCCGTGCGGTCCATCAGGCCCGCCTTGTCCGTGACACCCTCGAGGTCGAGGGTGACCACGAGCCGGCCCGCCAGGTCTTCGCTCATCTCAGCACCGCCCGGAACGACTTGTAGTGATCATCGGTGTAGTAGATCTCCCCGCCCTGCCCAGTGATGATCCGCCGCGCCCCGCGACCGCTCGCGCTGGGAGTCTTCACCGTGTACTCGTGGTAGTAGCCGCGCCCCCGCTCGGGCAGCAGCCCCTCGAAGTTCCCGAAGACGATCCCGTCCCTCGCGTACGGGAAGGGCCCGCCCTTGTCGATGAGGGCGAGGGTCCGCCGGGCCTCGACCGGGAGCCGGGACACCGGCACGGTGGCCATGCCGTGGGCCCAGGCCGGCGCGGAGGCCGTGGCGGCCGCGGGGCGGCTCGCATCCGGACCCGAACTCGACGAGCACCCCGTCAGCACCGCAGAAAGCAGAACGGAGAGCACGACGCCGAGACGGACCAGCAGCCCCGCGGACGCGCGGGGAACGCGCCGCGGGAACGGCGAGAGGACGAACCGCAGCAGCATGCCGCCGATGCTGCCACGGCCGTCCCGTCACGACGTCGTCACGACCCGCCGTCAGCCCCCGCCGATCCCCTCAGGCCCCGTCCGGGTCCGCACGGCTGAGCGCGGGCTTGGGCGTCGGCCCCGCCGTCATCAGGTAGTCGGCGGCCGAGGTGTCGGTCACCAGGCTGGTGACCAGCCCGGAGCGCAGCACCGCGTCGATCGCGGACGCCTTGCGCTGCCCGCCGGCGATCGCCACGACCTCCGGGACCCGGCGCAGCTGGTCGGCCTTGACCGTGATGCACCGCTCCCCCAGGTCCCGCCCGATCCGCCGCCCGTCGGCATCGAACAGGTGCGCGGACATCTCGGCGGCGACGCCGAGCGAGGCATAGTGCGCGCGCTCCTCGTCGCTGAGCATGTCGTGCACCGTGGAGATGCCCGGCTCCCAGGAGCCGATGGAGACGCAGGCGACCGTGACCTTGTCGAAGTACTCGAAGGCCCGGGCGATCCCGGTCTGGTTGCGCAGTGCCGCCGCGGTGGCCGCGTCCGGCAGCAGCATCGGCGCGTAGATGGGGTGCGCGTCGCCGCCCGACACCTGGGCCGCACGGCGCACCGCCTCCACCGAGCCGCGCTCCGCCGTCCCGGCGTCGTACACGCCCGTCAGCTGCACCACCGTGCACGGCGGCAGCCGGTCGAGCGCCGCCGCCATGTGAATGGTGGACCGGCCCCAGGCCAGCCCGAGCACATCCCCCTCGTTGACGAGTTCGCCGAGCAGGTCGGCGGCGACCTCGCCGAGGTTCTCGGGGTCGGGAGTCTCCTCTGCATCGGCCGGGGACTCGACCACGACGGCGTGCCTCAGGCCGTAGCGGGCGCGGAGCGCGTCGGAGCGCTCGGCGTCCAGCTCGGCCGGCACACGGATCTCGATACGTACGAGATCCCGTTCGAGAGCGGTCTCCAGGACCCGGGCCACCTTGAAGCGGCTGACGCCGAACTCCTCGGCGATCTGGATCTTGGATTTGCCCTCGAGGTAGAAGCGGCGGGCCATGGCCGCCGCCTGCACCAGCTCAGCGGGTCCCATCCGCATGGCCGACCGGCCCGCCGACATACCCGACACGGCGATCTCCTCACTGCTGTTCACACTCTGGATTCGCCGTTCATCCTTGCAGATTCGGCGCAACTGATCCGCCCTGATGGGCGCCGACCACTTAACCGTTCACGTAGCTGTGGCTCAGTGGTCGCATGCCCAGGAGGCCCTGGCCGTCGTGGACTCCGCCTGGGCGCGCAGCGCCCGCACCGCCTCGGCGGGGTCCCCGGCCCCGTACACGGCCGAACCGGCGACGAAGACGTCCGCTCCCGCGTCCGCGCACCGTTCGATCGTGGATGCCGACACACCGCCGTCGACCTGCAGCCACAGCTGGAGGCCGTGCTTGCCGATCAGCTCTCTGGTACGGCGGATCTTCGGCAGCATGATGTCGAGGAAGGCCTGGCCGCCGAAGCCCGGCTCGACCGTCATGATCAGCAACATGTCGAGTTCCGGGAGCAGGTCCTCGTACGGCTCGATCGCCGTGGCGGGCTTGAGCGCCATGGAGGCGCGGGCACCCTTGGCGCGGATCTCCCGGGCGAGTCGCACGGGCGCGGCCGCCGCCTCCACGTGGAAGGTGACGGACGAGGCTCCCGCCTCGACGTACTGGGGCGCCCAGCGATCGGGGTTCTCGATCATCAGGTGGCAGTCCAGCGGGGTGTCCGTCGCGCGGGCCAGGGACTCCACGACCGGCACGCCGAGCGTGAGGTTGGGGACGAAATGGTTGTCCATGACGTCGACGTGGAGCCAGTCGGCTCCCTCGACCGCCTTCGCCTCGTCCGCGAGGCGGGCGAAGTCGGCGGACAGGATGCTGGGGTTGATCTGCACGGCCATGACCCAAGCCTGCCATGTCCGGCGCACGGATGTTCGCGCCGGTCCACAGGTGAGACCGTTCATCGCACTTGTGCGACGGTATGCGGAAGTCTGTGGACAACCGGCCTGCAGGGCGTGCTTCACGCGGTGAGCTGGTAGATGCTCTTCCCGGTGAGCCAGAGCCCGAGGCCGAGACAGAGGATCACGATCGCCTGCTGCTGGTGGCCCTTCATCCAGGCACGCAGCCGGAGCAGCCGGGGCCGGGCCTTCTCCGGAGCGAACACCACATACAGCTCGATGGCCAGCAGACTCGCCGTGGCGAGCAGACAGAAGGCGAAGAGGACCAGCCAGGTCACCGGGTGGGACAGGTCCGCGGACACCACCTCCGTCGCCCCCGCCGCGACCATGCCCCACGGTTGCAGCAGCACCGCCAGGCCCGCCGAGGTCCACACCGTGCTGCGGTCGAGTTCGGACGTCAGGCTCGGCTGCTCCGGTGCCCGGCGGTGGGCCCGTTCGGCGACCATCCGTCGGCGTCGGTGTTCGCCGTAGACGACGAGTCCCACCCCGATCGCCAGCTTTGCCGCGAGCGCGGCCGTCGACGGCGTCGATCTCGGTGCCGGAGGCTGTCCGCCGGTCAGGGCGAGGACGAGGGCGATCACCGCGACCAGGCACGCCAGCCAGCTCAGGATGAAGACGAGCCCCTTCCACACACCCTTCGCCGAGGCCACCACCAGGACGAACGCCGTGAGCGGCAGCGGATCGAGCGTGATGGCAAGGGCGATCAGCAGCAGATCGAGGACCATGGGCGACCCCACCGTGTCGGGACATCCCGAGCGTAAGCGGGGGCGGCCGACCCCACCTCCCGGCGGCCGCCGCCCCTGCCGTCAGCCGGTGCGGCGGATGAGCGCCAGGTACATCGCGTCGGTGCCGTGCAGGTGCGGCCACAACTGCACGTCGGGACCCTCGCCGAGCGTGGGGAGACCGGGCAGCAGCGGCCGGGCGTCGATCAGCTCGGCCTCCGGGTACTGCTTGAGCACGTCGGCGACGACCGCACGGGTCTCGGCGAGGTGCGGCGAGCAAGTGGCATAGCCGACGACCCCGCCCACGCGCACCGAGTCCAGCGCGGTGCGCAGCAGGGCACGCTGGAGCGGCGCGAAGTTGTCCAGGTCCTCGGGACGGCGCCGCCACCGCGCCTCGGGGCGCCGGCGCAGGGCGCCGAGGCCGGTGCACGGCACGTCCATCAGCACACGGTCGAAGGAGCCGGGCTGCCACGGCGGCCGGGTCCCGTCGGCGGCGATGACCTGGTACGGCCCCGGGTTGCCGTGCAGAGCCTTGGCCACGAGACCGGCCCGGTGCGGCTGCTTCTCGGAGGCGAGCAGCGCGGCCCCGCGCTCGGCGGCGAGGGCGGCCAGCAGCGCGGCCTTGCCGCCGGGACCGGCGCAGCCGTCGAGCCACTTCTCGTCGGGCCCGTCGATCGGGGCGTTGGCCAGCGCGAGCGCGACCAGCTGACTCCCCTCGTCCTGCACACCGGCCCTCCCCTCGCGCACGGCCTCGACGGCACCGGGCTCACCGCCCTCGGCGAGCCGCACGGCGTACGGCGACCAGCGCCCCGCCACCGCGGCGTCCTCCCGGAGCAGTTCCTCGGTGGTGGCCCGCCCCGGCCGCGCCACGAGAGTCACCTCGGGCCGCTCGTTGTCGGCCTCCAGCAGCTCCTCGATGCCGGCCCGCCCGCCACCGAGGGAGTCCCACAGCGCGGAGACGATCCAGCGGGGATGCGAATGCACGACGGCGAGATGGTCCTCGGGATCCTCGTCATAGGGCGGCGCGACCTTCGCCAGCCACCCGTCGAGGTCGTCCTGCGCGACCTTGCGCAGCACGGCGTTGACGAACTTGGCCCGTCCGTCCCCGAGCACCACCCGCGCCAGCTCCACGGAGGCGGACACGGCCGCGTGCGTGGGAATCCGCGTCCCGAGCAACTGGTGCACGCCCAGGCTCAGCACGTCCAGCACCGGCGGGTCGACCTCACGCAGCGGCCGGTCGACACACGCGGAGACGACCGCGTCGTACGTCCCCTGCCGACGCAGCGTCCCGTACACCAGCTCGGTGGCGAGGGCGGCGTCCCGCGCATCGAAGTCGCCCTTCTCCCGCGCCTTGCGCAGCAACGGCGGCAGCACGAGGTTGGCGTACGCGTCCCGCTCGTCCACCGCGCGCAGCGCCTCGAAGGCGAGGATGCGGACGGGGTCCTTCTGGGGACGGCGGTAGGGCTTGGCGGGCTTGCGCGGCCGCCGGGACTGCTCGCTCACGAAAAAGGTGCTCCGGATGTGAAGGAGGGGGTGCGACTCCCAGCGTACGTCGGGACACGGTCACCCCCGCCTTCCGGGGCCTCGGCCCCCGAGCCCCTGCGGGGCGCCTCAGCCCCCGAGCCGCTCCCCCTCGGTGATGCGCACCCCGCGCGCCCAGTCCGCGGCGCGCATCGGCTTCTTGCCCTGCGCCTGTACCCACAGCAGCTCGACGGCGTACGACCCGGTGCCCACGTGCACGCTGTTCTTGCCGACGGCCAGCTGCCCCGGAGCGAGGTCCGTGCGCTCGGGCACCGGCACGAGCTGGATCAGCTTGAGCCGCTCCCCGCGCAAGCCGGTCCAGGCGCCGGGCGCGGGCGTGCACCCGCGGACGACCCGGTCGACGCGCAGCGCGGGCGCCGCCCAGTCCACCTGGGCGTCCTCGACGGTGATCTTCGGCGCGAGGGTGATGCCCTCCGCCGGCTGCGGAACGGCCTTGAGGGTGCCGTCCTCGATGCCGTCCATGGTCGCGGCGAGCAGCCCGGCACCCGCGAAGGCGAGTCGGGTGAGCAGGTCACCGCTGGTGTCGGTGGACCGGACCTCCTCCGTGACGGTCCCGTACACCGGCCCGGAGTCGAGTCCCTCCTCGATGAGGAACGTGGACGCACCGGTGATCTCGTCGCCCGCCATGAGGGCGTGCTGCACGGGCGCGGCACCGCGCCAGGCGGGCAGCAGCGAGAAGTGCAGGTTGACCCAGCCCTGCGCCGGGATGTCCAGGGCCACCCTGGGCAGCAGGGCGCCGTAGGCGACGACGGGGCAGCAGTCCGGGGCGATCTCCGTCAACCGCTCCAGGAACTCCGGGTCGCGCGGCCTGCCGGGCTTGAGCACCTCGATCCCGGCCTCCTCCGCCCGTTCGGCCACGGGCGACGCGACCAGCCTGCGCCCCCGCCCGGCCGGCGCGTCGGGCCGCGTGACGACGGCGGCCACCTCGTGCCGCCCGGAGGCGATGAGAGCGTCCAGAGCGGGAACGGCGACCTCGGGGGTACCGGCGAAGACAAGCTTCATGGGTGGGTTGGGGCCTCTCGGGCGGGGTCGGGGCGGGCAACGCACAAGTCTATGACGACGCCCGGAAGGAGGACCTGGCGGACGACATCCACGCTCTGTGCCGGCCAAAACGGGGAGTGCGCGGGCGGGAGATGGGCGTACGCATATGCCCGTACGCCCCCACCCCGTGACCAGCGGAGCGCATACGCGTTGGTCAAGAAAGAGTTGACCACATCGGGCCGCTTTCGCGGCCCAATTCCTTTCAACGCCGGTTCGAGAGGCTTGTTCATGGCCGACCACGCAACCCACGACGCCCAGGCCCGGGCCAGCCTGCACTTGCTGGTGCGGGACATCGAGCGGGTCCGCCGGCAGGTGGACGCACTGCGCACGCTCACCGCTCAGTTGGGCAACGTCTACCGCCCGCGCCGCTCCGGCCCTTCCACGGGCTTCGTCGTCTACGGACGCGCCCCCGCCCCGACGGTCCGCCTGGCCCAGGAACTCCGGGACAGTGTCGAAACCCTGGTCACCGCCGCCGTGGACTTCGACCGCTCGCTCGGCTTCTCCTGGGACGCGGTGGGCTCGGCGCTCGGAGTCACCAAGCAGGCGGTGCACCGCCGTTACGGCGCCCGCCGCGCCGCGACCCAGGCAGCAGCCGAGACCGAGCGGGCGACGGATCCCACCGGCTCCCGCACGCTCAACGTGACCACCACTCTGCCCACGGTCCCGACGGTGCCCGCGGCCCGTTCCATGCCGACGCAGCCGACCGCGGGCAGCCCGACGCTCCGCGACGAGGTCCGGCCGACGGCCTTCCCCGGCCCGCGCAACGGCTGACCCGGGCTGCCCCACGCCCTCACCCTGCCCTCCCGGAAGGCTCCGGGAGGGCAGCCGCATGCCGGGCCGTGATCACGACGCGCCCCTCGCCGGCACCGTCACCCGATGTCCGGCGGATCGATCCGCACCCGCACCGCTTCCCCGCTCCCCCGCGCCATCCGCGCGGCCTGAGCCGTCTTCAGAGCGGCGGCCAGCGCGGCCCCGCTCCCCGGCGGCACCCGGACGAGCGCCCGCTCCCAGTGCTCGCCGGGCGGCGGCGCCCCGGGTCTGCGCGGTCGTCCGGGCAGTGTGGGCGGTACCGGAACCGGCCCCAGCACCTCGGCGTCCGACGGCAGTTCGACGGTCCCCAGGAACTCGGCGACCGCCTCGGCCGGCCCCGACACGGCCGCCATCCGGGACACCGGCGGGAACCCCAGTTCGGCCCGCTCGGCCAGCTCTCGCACCGCATGGCCCACGGGGTCCCACCGGACCAGGGCCTGCACGGGCCTGAGGGTCGGCTCGGCCACGACGACCACGGTCCCGCGCTCCCCCTGCGGCCGTACCAGCGCCCCGGCCGCCATCCACCGGCGCAGCGCGTCCTCGCCGGCCCGCAGGTCGGGCCGTCCGAGCATCGCCCAGCCGTCCAGCAGCAGGGCCGCCGCATAACCGCCCTCGGCGACCGGCTCGGCTCCCGGAGTGCTCACGACCAGCGCGGGCGTGCCCGGGACGGTGTCCAGCACCTGCTCACGCCCCGACGTACGCACCGGTACGGCGGGAAAGGCCCGCCCCAGCTCCTCGGCGGTCCGGCGCGCCCCGACCACCTGGGCCCGGAGCCGGAAACCCCCGCACTCGGGGCAGTGCCAGGCCCCCTCCTCGCGCCCGCACCAACCACACCTCAGCGCTCCCGCGGCCTGCCCCTCCAGCGGCCCGGAACAGTGCCGGCACCGGGCCGGGGCCCGGCACTGGGCGCACGCCATGCGCGGCACGTACCCACGCCGGGGCACCTGGACCAGTACGGGCCCGTGCCGCAGCCCCTCACGGACCGCCTGCCAGGCGAGGGTGGGCAGCCGGGCGGCCCGGGCGGCCTCGTCACGCGCGAGGTCGTCGTCCCCCACCGTCCGCACCAGGGGCGCGGCCCGCCGCACCTGCTCCCGTCCGGCGGCCAGGGGCCGTGCCCAGCCGCTCTCCACGAGCTGCGCGGCTTCGACGGTGCAGCTCCAACTCCCCAGCAGGAAGGCGCACTTGTCCAGAGCGGCCCGGAGCAACAGCACATCGCGCGCATGCGGCTGAGGAGCGTGCTGCTCGCTGTGGCTGTCGTCCCCGTCGTCCCAGAGGGCGACGAGCCCCAGATCCTGCACGGGAGCGAACATGGCGGCCCGCGTGCCGACCACGGCCCGCACGGACCCCCGCCGTACCGCGAGCCACTGCGCGTACCGCTTCTCGGGCCCGGCTTCGGCGGTGAGCAGCGCGTGCCGGCCCTCGCCGAGCAGTGCGGTCAGCGCGGCGTCGACCCGCGCGGCGGCCCGCCCGTCCGGTACGACGACCAGCGCGCCGCGTCCCGAGGCGAGCGTCGCGGCGACGGACCGGGCCAGCTCCTCGCTCCACAACGGCCCCGGCAGGGCGTTCCACACCGCTCTGGGCGCTCCTCCGGAGGCCAGCGACTCCAGGAACGCACTCCCGTGCTCGTAACGCGCCCACGATCCGGCATCGGGCGCGTCCGGCGGTGGCAGAGCCGCGGGCGAGGGACGCCGCTCGGCCCGCGCGCTGCGCGGCGGCACGGCCAGTTGCAGCACATCGGCGAGGCTCCCCGCATAGCGGTCGGCGACAGCGCGCGCGAGCCCCAGCAGTTCCTCACTCAGCACGGGCTCGGGCGACACGACCTGGGCGAGGGCCGCCAGCGGTCCCGAGTAGTCGGACTCGGCCCGCCGCTCGATCAGGAATCCGTCGATGAGCCCGCCGCCCTCGCGGCGCCCCTCCCGCACACGGTGCCGACCGGCCCCGAACCGCACCCGCACCCTGACCCCGGGCTGCGCCTCGGCGTCCAGCTCCTCCGGCACGGCATAGTCGAAGTACCGGTCGAGATGCAGCACGCCCTTGTCCACGAGCACCCGCGCGACGGGCAGCTTCCCGGCCAGCGCGGCCCCCCGCCAGGTCCGCGGCTTGGCCCGCGGCACCTTGGCCCCGCGCACACTCTCCCGAAGGAACGCGAGCTGCTCCGGTGGCGCCCCTTCGCCCCCGCCGCCCCCCGACCCGTTCTCGCTGCTCACGCTTGCATTCTTACCAAACGCCACTGACAACGGACGCCCATGCCTAGGCTCGCGGCCATGACCGAACCCGCTCCCGATCCGCTCGAACGGCTCCGCGACCGCCTCGCAGCCTTCCCCGACGGGGAGGTCAGGACCGGCACGGTGGCCGGCTTCGGCGAACGGGGTGACGTGCTCGTACAGCTCGACGGCGATGATCCGCAGGCGCCGACCGGGAGCGTCCCTCGGCACCTCCTCTCGTGGGCCGCGTTCGAGGACCCCGAGGAGGTGGTGTCGGTCGGGCAGCGGATCACCGCCGAAGTGCTCGGTGTCGACGAGCCGACCGGCGAGGTCGCGCTCTCGGCCAGGGCATGCGAGGACGAGACCCTGTACCGGTATCTGCGCAGCACGCGGCGCGGGGAGGTCGTCACGGGCACGGTGGCCGCCGTGCACAACTTCGGGGTCTTCCTCCGGCTGGACGGCGAGCCCGCGCACCCCGCCTGTCCGGGGACGGGCTTCGTCCGCGTCCCCGATCTGACCTGGTCACGCATCGACCACCCCGAGGATGTGGTCCGGCCGGGTCAGCGGGTCACCGGCGAGGTGGTCATCATCGACACGTACCACGGGGAAGTGGTCGTCTCGCTCAAGGCCCTGCAGGAGGACCCCTGGGACCGGCTCACCCCGGGCGCGGGTGATGTCGTGACGGGCCCGGTGACCAAGGTGATCCCCTTCGGTGTGTTCGTCCGGATCGGCGAGGCCGTGGAGGGGCTGGTCCACGTCTCCGACCTGGCCGGACAGGTCGTGAGCGAGGGGCAGGAACTGGCGGTCGGGATCGTGGAGATCGACCGGACGCTGCGCCGGATCCGGCTGGCGCCCGCCAAGTGACCGATCACACACCGAGGCCCGGCCCCCGAAGGGAGACCGGGCCTCGGCGAGCGAGCCGTGCCGGGCGGGCCTACAGCCCGGCGGCCTTGCGCAGGGCGTCCACGCGGTCCGTGCGCTCCCAGGTGAAGTCGGGCAGCTCGCGGCCGAAGTGACCGTACGCGGCGGTCTGGGCGTAGATCGGGCGGAGCAGGTCGAGGTCGCGGATGATGGCCGCCGGGCGCAGGTCGAAGACCTCGTCGATCGCCTTCTCGATCTTCTCGGTCTCGATCTTGTGGGTACCGAAGGTCTCCACGAACAGGCCGACCGGCTCGGCCTTGCCGATCGCGTAGGCGACCTGGACCTCGCAGCGGGAGGCAAGGCCCGCGGCGAC
>NZ_JBEXYL010000101.1:14942-28471 GCF_040630895.1 Streptomyces sp. NPDC005728 | reverse complement strand
GGAGTACAACCCGCGCGAGAAGGCATCCGCAGAGGTTCAGGCTGCTTGACGAAACCCATTAAGAGTCTCAAGGGGCACCGGGCCGTGGCCACGAGACCCGATGGCCAGCGAGGCCGCAGCAGTGGGCGCGGCCGGCGGTCCGTTGCGCACAGTCGCTCCAGCCTGTCC
Organism: Streptomyces sp. NPDC005728; assembly: GCF_040630895.1. Taxonomy (NCBI): domain Bacteria; kingdom Bacillati; phylum Actinomycetota; class Actinomycetes; order Kitasatosporales; family Streptomycetaceae; genus Streptomyces; species Streptomyces sp. NPDC005728. The sequence continues at coordinate 28,303 of NZ_JBEXYL010000101.1, read as the reverse complement.
CGGACGCCTGTCACATCCGGTTGGGCCCAGGGGCCTGATGCGTGGCGCATGGGAGGGTACAGACGCGGACGGGGAAACAGACTGCAGCGGCCGACACGACGGCGAGTGCGGCGTCGTAGAAGTGCCCGCGTTTCGTCGTCCCCGAATTCGGCTGGCGCCGCCGGTGTCGGTGCTGTGGCCGCGCGAGTGGCCCTCTCTGGCTTTGCAGGTGAGAACGAGGAACGTATGTAGGAGGGTTTGGAGAGCATCCGCGCCTCGATGGTGGCTGACACCTTGGCGAGTTCTGAACGGACTTGACGTCCACTGAAAGATGATGGATAGGGCACCGTGGCGGATCCGTCGGCGTTGGGCAGCATCCGCCGTATGCACACCCTTTCCCTTCCGGCGCGCCGCTGCTGCCGTGGATCGCGCTCCTGGCCTCTCCCCCGGCACTCAGCCTCATTCGTTCTCCGACGCCTAGGGGGGTTGTGTGGTGTGAGGTACGCCCGGTGTCGGCGCGCAACGCAGCTGTTTTGACCCTGTTGGGCCGTGTTTCTTCGGGATCTGACAACCCAGCGGATCTCCCGTCCGCTCTCCCCTCCTACGTGCCCAGCAGACTTCCGTACTGGGCGGACCCGCCTTGAGGTGGACGCGTAGGACTTCCGTCGCCGGTGTGATGCGAGTGTGGCCGGAGGTCCCCGTCCCACCGGCCGCTTCTCCGCCTTCCAGCCTTTGAGGAGACCGCCATGACATGGGTCGACAGCTACCTGCACGCACCGCTCGACGGCGACTACACCGACGACAGTGACCTGTACGAACACCCGAACGCCGTCGTCGAGGAGCCCATCCGCCACGCGTTCGTGACGTACTCCCCCGAGCTCGAAACCGCCGTTCGGCAGCACGTCGCCCATCTCTACCAGAGTGCGGCTGTCGCCCGGTTCGGTGCCCCGCGTCCCGGTGCCGCTGGCCATGGCCACGATTCGCTCCCGCGTCGGATATGTAGTTGGGTGCGCCATCGAAACCACAGACCACCGTCCCAAGCACCCAGGTCTTACTGGAGAGTCCCGGCGGGACAGAACAACTCAAGGTGGTCGGCACGACATGGCGTCGACGACGACGGCGTGTCCTCAAGGGCACATGGGATCCGTGCAAGTTCGCCGGCCAGGGTCCCGGCTCGACGTCTCGCAGCACCTGATTGAACACCACCACCGGTTGGGCTGCTGCCGCTCCCAAGCAGCCCGCGCGGGCGGACGCAGCGCCTACTGCTGCTGCTCGTCCGCGTGGGGTGAGCCCTGCCGTGTACATGAACTGGGGGCCGGCAGCCCGGTGAACCGGCCGAGCACCGCAAGTGGGTGAAAGACTTTGCCGACGAGGACGGCGACGCCTGTGCGCAGTCCACTCACACACCACTTCGGCGCAGGAAGGGCTGGGCGACGTCGCGTGCCGGACATGGCGAAGCATGTCCGATGGGTGCGGTGCGGTGCGGTCCGGGCCGTCGTCGGGCGGAGGGGCTGTCGTGGCTGTGCGCCTGGAGGATGACCGGTGTTTTGCCGATCGTCTGATCCCGCATGCGCTTGGTCAGCTGGGGCGTCGGGCGGTGTACGGCCTTGTGCTCCGGACTGCCTGGTCCGGCGGGCCTTGCCATGCGCAACCACCGGGGAGCCGGGCGGGCGGTGGAGGCGTGCGGGTTCTCCGGCTCCGATCGGTGGCGCTGCCTCCGCCGCCGTCTTGATGTCCGGCGTGCCAGCGTGCAATGCGGTTACGGATGCGGCCCGGTGCGCGGACCGGTCGGGTCGACAGGTGCATCTGCAGGAGCGGGACGGCACACGGATCGGCGAGGCCCTCATCGCCGACCCCGCCGAGGGCGCTGCGGTATTGAGGCGGGTTGCCTCTGAAGGCTTCCGCGGACGACGGTTCCCGCTACGAGGCGGTCTTACACCTCCACGAAGGGGGCGGCTGCACCGGCATACACCTTCGTCCGGCGCCTCGTGAGGCAGCTGAGCGAGTCATGCGTTGCGTGGCTGGCTCGGTTCGGCCGTACCTCTGCCGTCACGCAGGGATGTGCCGTTTCGGTGTCGCCGGGGAGTGGCCTTCACGGAAAGTCGTCTCGTGCGGCAAGGAGTGTGCTGCACTGGCCTGCGTGATCTGCGGGAAGGGACTGGGCCCAGCATGGATGTACCGACCCGGCCACCGGCGAGGACGAGTGAACTGACGGCCCGCCCCATGACCCGGGCCGACACTTCAGCGGTGCTGGAACTGATCGACGCGGACCAGTTGCCGGGCCGAAGCCCGGCCGGCGAGACCCTGACATCGATCGGTACAGGCCTGCACCAGGTGAGCACCCTGGTCGTGTGTGATCAGCACGGCCGGGTCGTCGGGGCGGTGCGCCACGGGCTTCGGGCAACAGACGCGGCCGGGCTGATCGTGTGGCTCCACGGGCACGAGGAGTCCGAGGCGGTTGCCGCGCTGATCGCGCTGTCCCGGGCCCGTCTCGGCAGTCGACCGATGTACGCGTGCACCGGCCCGGCCACCGCCACCGGCATCCCCGGCCTGCCCGTGCGGCACCGCAAGGCCACTGCGCAGGCGCTGACCGCCGCCGGGTTCACCCCCAGCCGTGCCCAGTGGTACTTCCTGCGCGACCTGTCCGTCCCACCGCCGACGCCGGAGTACCCGCTGGCAGAGATCACGACGGTCGGCGACCCTCTCGGCTGGCAGTTGGAGGTCACCGACGCCGGCGGCCACCACATCGCCACAGCCATCCTGCGCGCCCCCACACCCGACACCGCCGACATGGCCGTCCTGTGGCAGCTGACTGTGCGCACCGAACACCGCCGCCGCGGTATCGGCACTCACCTGCTCGGTCAGTGCCTCCACCTCGCCCACGTCCACGGCGCCCCCCGCCTCACTGCCGACGTCCCCGGCAGCGACGTCCCCGCCGCCCGGCTGCTGGCCAAGGCCGGCTTCCTCCCCGTCGATGCCCTCACCGTCTATCACTGCCCCTTCTGACAGCGTCGGCGCAGACCATTGACTGCTCTTCTCCCTGAGGGAAGGTGATTCCTGGCTCGGGCTGCCTGCTGAGGCGGCGCCTCAGTGGGTCTTGCGCCTTCGGCACCAGCCGGGTTCAGACCTGCCCGGACGAGCATGACGCGGGCGGAGTTCTTGTCCCTGGGGATACGGCTGCGCACGCGGTGCAGGCATACGTTCGCGTCGAAAGAGGCAGTACGTGCTTGGTTCTCGCTCCGCACGTTGCGCAGTCCATCGTGGTGTGCACGGGATGGATCAGATGCACGGTCCGCCGGTGCTTGCGGGCCATCTCCACCAGCGCCCGCTTCGCCGCACCGATCGCAGCGCCTGCCGCCTTGCGGGCCATCGTCGTACGGGCGAGGAACTTCGGCCTGAAGTCCTCCACCGCGAGAGCATCGTGATCACGGACCACGCGCTTGGCCCGCTTACGGGCCCCGTCCTGGCGTTGCCGGGCCACCTTCGTATACAGCTTCGCCGTCTGAGCTTTCGCCGCCGGTAGCCGTTCGATGCAGGCTTTCCCCTGGCCGGTCGGCGCCGGACCATCATCCGCTGATAACGGGCGAGCTTCTGAGCGGCCGTCTTCCCGTGCTCAGGATGGGGCAGATCATGGGCATCGCTGGTGGTGGTCGCACTCTCGCGTACGCCCCAGTCGATCCCGATCACACGCCCGGTGGGCGCCGGGCGTTCGACCGGCGCCGGCACGACGAACGACGTGTACCACGCACCTGTGGCGTCCTGGTACACGCGCACGCCGGACGGGGCCCCGGCAGTTCCCGCGACCACACCACCCGCAGCACGATCTGGCCGGCGAGATGCAGACGGCCGTCCTTCACCGCGAAGCCGCGCCGCGTGTAGTTCAGGGTCGCCCGCACCTCCCGCTTCTTCTTCCAACGCGGCATACCCGCCCGCCGGTGCTGCGGCACACGATCCTTGATGTCCTTCAACGCCTTCGCACGGGACTTACCGAAATCCCGTATGAGCTGCTGCTGAGGTACCGACGAGCCGCCCCTCAGCCACGGGGTTCCCCGCCGGGCCTCGGTCAGCATCCGTTCCAGACCCACCGGCACCGGTCCCACTCGGCTTCCAACGCACACCGGGCCGTCTCCGACAGGCGCACACGGAAGGTGAACCGGGCATACCCGGCCTCCTCCGTGATCGCACCCGTCGTCATGCACCCGAACCTACCCGGGGGCACTGACAGTTGGGCTGCCTCACCCAGCCACGGGGCGGACGCCGAATCACCCTGGCGGTGATCCGGCTGCCTCTGCCCTGCTCCGCAGGATACCGATCCCTCCCCGGCCTGAAGACCGGGACATCCTCGGAGATGCCCGGTGAGCTGTTTCAGCGTTGCCGCTCCAGGGTGAGGACGGCCGCGGCGATTGGCGTCATGCGTTTCGGGCTGCACCGGGATCTGCGGAAGATACGCCAGGACTTCAGTCGTGCCACGCCGTGTTCGACCGGTGCCCGTGCGGCGGACAGTGCACGGTTGACGGTTTGCTGGTTGGTGTGAGCTCGCGACCCTGCGGGCGTCTGAGGGGTGTCGTCAGCCACTCCTTGAATGCCCTTCCCGGGGACCGCTGCGGCACCGGCCGGGTGCTCGCGTTTCCCGGCACGGTCCGTGCACCTGTCCGCCGCCGATAGCTCACATTCACCCCTTGGATCCCAGTTTCATCCCCGACGGAGAACAACTCGAGGGGCCGTTCGGTTCTGACGAACAGTTTTTACCTAGTCAACATGCGGGGGAGAGGTCACCGAACGGGTGCCCAGCACACCGGCGGGGTCAGGTGATCTCCTCCGGACTCTGCGTCGGGAGGAGAGATTCACTCTCCGGCGATTGTGAATACCATTCAGCAATCCTAAACTCGATTCCGTGAAGATTCCGCTGATCGTGCGCCATGCCGGGAGGAGGACCACCTTGAGCGAGAGACCGCTCGCCCAGGAGCTGCAGAGTCTTTCGGACGCCGCACTGACTGCGCTGGTGCGGCAGGGCCCGCGGTCCGGTGACTCGTTCCTCGCCGTGGCCGAGCTCTTCGCGCGGCACTGGGCGAGCGTCTACCGCTATGCCGCGTTGTGCACCCACAGGCCGGCCGCGACCACGGTTCTGGCCAAGGAGGCCTTCCTCCACGCTCAGCGGGAGGCCCGCAGCAGCGAAGAAGCGGCCTTCGCCTGGCGCCCCACTCTGCTCGCGACGGTTCTCGCGCGCGCCTGTGTCTGGGCACAGGGCAACCGCAGACCAGAGCTGAGCGCCAAACTCCTGGCCTGGCTGGACGAACCGGACAACGTCCGCACGGGCATGGAGGGCGGCCCCCTGTCCTCCCTCGCCCGGCAGGCCTTCCTGGAACTGCCCGAGCAGAGCCAGTGCCTGCTGTGGCACAGCGTGGTCGAAGTGGACCCGCCCGCGGTGGTCGGCCGCCTGACCGGCCTGGACGAGCAAGTCGCCGCACGGCATCTGGCCCGGGCGCGCCAGCTCTTTCGCGAGGCGTGCGTCCAGGCCCACCTCACCAGCACCCTCGACCGCCAATGCCTGGCCTACGGCAGCCTGCTGGACGCGGCCACCCGCACCGAGGCCTCCGATCAAGGACCATCGGATCTGCAATGGCATCTCGCGGGCTGTGCCCACTGCCGCGCGACCGCCCACGAACTGTCCCAGCACGGGGACCGGCTGGCCCTGATCCTGGCGCACGGCCTGCTGGCCTGGGGAGTCGAGCCATATCTAAACGACGGAGGGCGACAGGCTCCAGAGGGCGACACAGCCAGGCTCCCCCGGCGACCGCAGGCCGCCCCACGCACGCGGGTGCGCCCGGGGACCGTCGCCATCGCGGTGGGGGGTATCGCCGTCGCCCTCGCCACCGTCTCCGCCGCGGTGGTCCGTTTCGTGCCCGACACGAGCAGCCACGCCGCCGAACCGCCGTACAGCTACACCCAGCATTCCTCGACCAGGAAGCCGGACGAGGACTCGGTCACTTCGCGGCCCAGTACGGACGGTTTCCGTACCGTGCTGCGCAATGCCGCGACCCGACAGTGCCTGGACGTCCGCGACGGCACCCTCGTCCCGAAGGTGGACGTGGTGAGCACCCGCTGCACATCGGCCGCCCGGCAGCAGTGGATCTTCGGCGACGACTCCAGGGTGCACAATGCCGCGGACACTGGCCTGTGCCTGGACGCCACGGGCTACGGAACCCTCCAGGTCCGCGCCTGTCCCAGGAATCCTGGCGAAGGCGCGGCCGGGCTGCACCTGGTCTGGAATACGAAGGGTGAGATCACCACCTCCGCCTCACCGCATCTGCTCCTCACGACCCCGGAACACGCCCGCAACCGCACGGACATCGTCGTCCTCAAGGCCCGCGACGGTTCCCGCGCACAGACCTGGGTCCACAGACCGCCCGTCGCCTCCCCCGGCCGCACACCGTCACCCGGACTGAGCATCATCGGACGGGCCGAAGAGAGCGGACCGTCAGATTCTGCCGAACCCTCCCTGCAGAGCACCAACCCGGTCTCCGCATCCCACGTGCCGAAGGCGCCGAAGCGCCACAGCTCCTCCCGCCGTCCGTCGACGCCTGCTTCCTCCCCCAGTAGCTCGCTGAACCTGTCCACCCGTGCCGTGAGCTACGGAGACACCTATACCGCTACGGTGCGGGCGTTCAGCCCTGGCGAGAGCGTCCGTCTGTCCTGGAGATACGAAGATCCGTCACGCGCAGACCAGTTCTCCGCCTGTGATCAAGTCATCGGTACCAGGGCGGCGGACAGCGCTGGTACTGCGGTGTTCCACGTCGCCGAGCGCGTCGCCCAGGCCGGCGTCGAATTCATCATCTGTGCCGAGGGGCTGCAGTCCGGCCGCACCGCCACGGCCCGGCTGACAGTGTCGTCCTAGCCCGGCCTGCAACCCGGGGTCCCGAACGGCGCCTGCCGTTCGGGAAGTGAGGCCACGTCTCGGACGAACACGGGGCAGCTTCACTCGGGGGTGGGTGAGTCAGCGCGAGTCCCCATGGCCCGGCGCATGGGACGGAGCGGCGAGCGACGCCGGTGCGTGGAGGCCGAGCAGCGCAGCCGAGGCGACAGCCGGCGCAACAGTGTCCGTCGGACAAATGGCGGGTCGTATGGGGAGGACCGTCATGCCGCACTGTGTGATGCGACGGAGTAGTGCGCGGTACGGCGGGCGTGTGGCAGCCGCAAGGGCGGGGCTTTGGCGGGGGACCTGGACCCGGCCCTCCCCCGGGGAATGGGGCGTCCGTTCTCGCCCCGGTGACACAAGGGGGTGCGGTTTTCACTGGTAGCGCCGTGGGAACACCACCAGCAACCGAGATCCGCGAACCGACTCTCATTCCTGAATACTGAATTGGGTTTCGGCGGTGGTCAAGACGCGTATGCATCCCGATTTCGGACCGCGCACTCGCGCGCACTGGGCGTTTGCCGCTGCAGCACCGCCGTTGAGACGGCGGTACGGCTCGACTGCCCAGGCCCGGAGAGACAACTCCTCCACCGGAAATCCATTTAGCGATACCGAACATGGGTTGTTCTTTCACCCATTACTTCCGGTCCGCCGAATCCAGAAAATTTCAGACACGTCACATGGTGCACTCTTCTCACCAGGCGGGGCTGCGGGTCGGAGGCGCTTTCTGCGAGGGCGTATGGAAGGCCTCGATATCGGCGACAGCGCCGGCAACCGCACCCTGTTCATCAGCGGCGTGCCGCCCGGTCGTCCGGGACTCCGGGCACAGAAGCGCAAGGGTCCGAGCACTCCGCCTGATGTCGCAGGAGCTTCTTGTCGGGTTTGCCGGCGTCGGTCAGGGGCAGGGCGTCGACGACGGTGATGCGGGCGGGTTCGTGAAGGGCACCGCGCCGTTCGCGGACCAGGGTACGTAGTTGACCGGTGTCGAGCCGGCCGCCTGGGGCGGGGACGACGGCCGCGTGTACCCGCTCGACGCCGTCGGTGTCGGGGACGCCGAAGACGGCGCTCTGCCGCACGTGAGGGTGGGAGTTGAGAAGGTCCTCCACCTCGGAGGTGTAGACGTGGCCGGCCCCGGTGTTGATCATGTCCTTCAGGCGGTCGACGATCGTCAGGTACCCGTCGTCGTCCAGGTAGCCGACGTCACCGGTGTGCAGCCAGCCGTCCCGGAGAACCGCGGCGGAGAGTTCGGGCTGCTTCCAGTAGCCCTGCATCAAGGTGGCGGAGCGCACGCAGACCTCGCCGGCCTGGCCGGTCGGCAGATTCCGGCCGGTGGTGTCCCGGATGGTCAGTTCGCAGCCGGGCATCGCCCTGCCGACCGAGCGCAGCCGTTCCGGCCGGGCCGGATCGTGGTCCTGGGTGTCCAGGACGGTGATGATCCCGGCCTCGTGCTGGCCGTAGAACTGAACCAGTACAGGGCCCAGGCGTTGCACGGCGTCCGCGATGCGGATGGGGGAGGCTTGGCAGCCACCGTAGGTCACCCTGCGCAGGCCGGAGGTGTCCGCGTGCTGCGCGTGCGGGTGGTCGATGAGCTGGTAGAGCAGTGGTGGCATCAGGAACAGGTCGGTGACACGCTCGCGTTCGACGGTGTCGAGGACGACGGCCGGGTCGAAGTCGTCGAGCAGGACGGCGCTGCCGCCGTGGCGCAGGACCTTGTCGGTCATGAGTCCGGCGGCGTGCGCGATGGTGGTGCACACCAGCAGCTTCGGGGGCTCGCCCGGCTCTGTTGGCAGGTCGGGGCCGAACGGCCTGGCTTGGCCGTAGGTGATGCAGATCCCCTTGGAGTGGCCGGTCGTGCCCCCGGAATGGCGGATGGTGCGGATGTCGTCCGGCCGCGCCCGGGAGGGGAAGGGGCTGCCTGTCCGGCGGGCGGCGAGCGCCAGTAGGTCGGTGCCCTGCGGCGCGGTGCCGAGGACCAGGACGTGCTCGACCGGGGCAAGGGCGGTGATCTCCGCGGCGTGTTCGGCATGACGGGGGTCGGTGATGAGGGTGTGGGTCTCGACGTCGCGGACCATGGCGGCATGGGTGCCGGCCGGCAGCCTGCTGTACAGCTGGTTGATCCGGCAGCCCAGCAGGCCGGCGGCGTAGCGGACGGCGATGGCCTCCGGCAGGTTGCCGGTCAGCAGGGTGACGGTGTGGTCGCGCTCGACTCCCTGGGCGTGCAGCGCCCACGCCAGGCGGTGGGTGAGATCGCGCAGTTGTCCGGCGGTGATACGTCGATGGTGGTGGACGAGGGCGTCTCGGCCGGGATTGGCGACCAGGGCGTCAAGTATTTGTTCGACTTCGGTGCGGGAGGGCTGTGCTGCGGTGGGCATGTGCGGGTCTCCTCGGTCAGCGACCGGCGGTCAGCAGACGGCGGTTTCCCCCCTGCTGACCGCCGGTCACCAGGGAGTGCGCCAGGACGCTGTAGAGAATGTCGTTGGGGCCGTCGGCGATGCGTAGTCCGCGGATGTCCCGCAGTCGCTTCTCCAACGGGGTGTGCCGGGTGTAGCCCTCACTGCCGTGCAACTGCAGGGCCAGGTCCACGGCGCGGTAGGCGGCGTCGGTGGCCAGTGCCTTGGCGGCCGAGGATGCGGCCGTGTCGATCTCGCCCTGGTCGATGCGCTCCAGCAGTGTGAAGCACCAGGCGGTGGCGGCCTGGACCTCGGCTGCGGCCGTTCCCAGTCTGGCGGCGACGGACGGGATGGCGACCAGGGGGGTACGGCCCACAGTGCGCCTGCGGGTGCGGTCGGCGGATTCCTGGATCGCTGCCGCGGCGGCTCCCAGACAGACCAGGGCCATCATCAGCCGCCAGGCGGAGAAGTGCGTGTCGAAGATCCGCCGGCCGCCCTCGGGCATCCCGAGCAGCAGGGTCTTGTCGAGGCGGACGTCGACGAAGTGGAGGTAGCCGAAGCTCCATCCCCGCATGCCCAGCGGTTCGGTGGTCTCGGTCAGGATCCCCTTGGTGTCCATCGGTACCCAGACCGCGGACAGCGGTACCTCGCGCAGGTCGGCCGTGTCGGCCTCGTCGCGGTCGACGATCTTGCCGAAGACGACGAATCCGCAGGCTTCCTTGATCCGGCTGATCAGCCCCTTCGTGCCCGACAGTACAAAGTGGTCGCCATGGTCGACCAGGACGGTGCGAAAGTCGCGCAGATCCGATCCCGACTGGGGTTCGCTGGATGCCACTCCGGCCAGCTTCCCCTGGGCGACGGCCAGCTCGTGCGTGTGTCTGACAAGCGCCGGTGAGCCGTAGCGCAGTGGCATGGCGGCATGCCCGCTGCTGAAGACTTCGCGGGCGTCGCAGTCCCGCTGCCCGGCCAGGAACATGGCCATCCCCTGGCCCACCCGGCCCAGTTCCGCCCGTTCGACGTCGAAGCCGGTGAGGCCGGCCTGCGCGGCCTGCGCGCGCAGTGCGAGCCAGTCCGGGCGGTGTTCCTCCTCGCACAACGGCGCGGGCAGGTGGGTGTCGAGAAAGGCGGTGATCCGCGCGGTCAGCTCTGCGAGTTCGGGGTGACGGTTCAGGACCTGGGCGATGCCGGTGGCAGGCATGGGCGGGAACTCCTCAGTGGGGGTGGGGGATGGGGAGGGATGGGCGTTGAGGTGTTGCGATGCCGGGTGTCAGAGGGTCAGCGGCTGGGCGCGCACCGCCTCGTTGAGTTTGGCCTTGTCATGGCGCTCGCCTTTCTCCAGGTGCTTGATCACCAGGAGGCAGGGGAGGCCGAAGGTGCCACCGCTGTACTCACGCGGTCGGCTGGCTGGCACAGCCACCGTCCACGGCGGAACCTCCCCCCGGCTGAGCTCCTCGCCGGTGGCAGCATCGATCACCGGAATGGTGTCGGTCAGCAGCGCACCGGCACCCAGCAGTGCGCCTTCGCCGACCCGGGCGCCGCTGTAGATCATCGACCGGGCGCCGATGAACGCGTCGTCCTCGATCACCACCGGCTTCGCCATGGGCGGTTCGATCATCCCGCCCAGGCCCACCCCGCCCGACAGGTGCACGTTCCTGCCCACCTGAGCGCAGGAGCCGATTCCCACCCACGAGTCGACCAGTGTGCCCTCGCCAACGTACGACCCTATGCCGATGTGGCTGGGCATGACCACCACTCCCGGCTCCTGGTAGCTGCCTCGCCGAATGACCGCACCGGGCGAAACCTGCACGCCCGAGGCTTCGATCTCCGACTTCAGCGGAATCTTGTCGGCACACTCGAACGGGCCGAACCGCGTGATTCCGGGCTCCGCCTGCTGGTACAGCAGCACGATCGCGCACTTCAGCCACTCATGGGTGACAACGTTGCCATCCATCAGCTCGGCGACCCGCACGCGCCCCCGGTCCAGCAGGCCGATTGCCCCATCGACCGCGGCCAGCGCCTCGGTCGTGTACACCACGGCCTCGTCGTCACGGCGTTCCCAGAGCTCCTCGATCTCGCTCCGCAGGGCTGCCACGTCGCTGTCTCGATTCCGCACTTCTTCCCATCCCTTGCTCCGACGGAAGGCCCTGCCGGTGAACAGCGGGGGCCCGTTACCGGCCGCTTGGCGCACGCCGCACCTACAGCGGGGACGTCCCATAGGACGTCAGCCGAGAGATCGGGAAAGTGACTCGCGACTGGCGGCGGACCGGCAACGACACCCTTCCACGCCTTCAATTCAAAGATCAAATCAATCAAATTCGATTGATTGATAAAACAATTGGGGCGAGATCTGAATAACATTCAAAGGTTCGCTCGCGGGGCGCGCGGTCAGTCCTCGACACGTCCGCCAGAGGGGCGCGCCTGCGCAGTCCATCGAGGAGCCCGGAAAGATATCCGGCGACGAACGCGTCGCCGGTGCCCACCACGTCGACCGCCGGTACAGGTGGCGGGGGACACCGATGCTGCCGTGCATCGTGGTGACCCGCGCCCCATACCCGCCTCCTGCTCATCGAGACAGGACACGCGTTGGACGCGACCACGGATGTCGAAAGCAGGCTGACAGCCACCTTGCACGCCGCCCCCCTTCCCCCCGCACCTCCCGTCAAAGCCTCCATCGACACCTACCTCGACCACGGCCGCCAGGCACTGCAGACAACCCTCGAGTCCACCACAGACGTCGAAACCCACCTGATCCTGGCTCTGCAGGAAAACCGACCTCGAACCGCAGACCGACAGCACCAGCGACGAGTAAGCACACAAGCACAACCGACGGGTCCGGTCCGCAAGATCCTCTTCGCTGACGGACAGCGCGACAGGCTGCCGGGCGGGCCTGCGCAAGGCACACCCGGCATGCCACCACGTTCAGTGGCGGGCCACGGGCTGATCCCTCTGTTCCCCGCCGGTTCGTTCGGCGCCAGGCTCCCGCCGTCAAGGAGGATCCACCGAACGATCGTTGCCCCTCCAATGTGTATCGAACTGTGAACGTGAGGCGTTTCCCGCCGACTACAGGAGCAAACACACGCATGGACACACGCACCCACCGACAGCGCCGCCGGGGCCGGCCACTCCTGATCACCCTGCTGGTGATCTGCCTCGCCGGCGGAGCGGCGACCGCCGCCCTGGCCATCACCGGCGGCCAGCAGGCATCAGACGAATACTCCTTCATGGCATCTTTGCAACGTACCGACCTCAACGGGTTTCACATTTGTGGAGGGGCACTCATCGACTCGACGACGGTGGTGACGGCCAGGCACTGCGTGAAAGGCACGTCGGCAGACCAGCTGAAGGTACGTGTCGGCTCGAACAGCGTCTCCGACGGCGGAGAGCTCGTGCCGGTCGCTGACTCGATCCCGTTCGACGATTCAGACGACACCACCGTCAACGACATCAGCCTGCTGAAGCTGGCCGAGCCGGTGGAGGCAACCCCGGTCCGGATAGCCGACACCAGCCCTCCGCCTGGCACGCCGGTCCGACTGCTCGGCTGGGGCCAGACCTGCGCCGACGCAAGCTGCGGGCTGACGGACGACCTGAAGGAACTCGACACTGCCGTGCTGCCTCCGTGGAACTGCGACTATTATCACCCTTCCGACTCCAGCACTGAGCTGTGCATGGACGCCACCGAGACCGACGCGATCTGCCCCGGCGACTCAGGGGGGCCCGCGCTCTTCGAGGACGGGGGCGAGCTGGTGCTCGCGGGTGTCGCCAGCAAGATGGCCGGCCCCTGCGGGATGTCGGACGTGCTGTATGCGGACGTCAGCGCCTTCCGCGACTGGATCGATGCCAACTCAGGCGACACATCGACGGGCGGCTCCACACAGGAGGCGTCCGACGACCAGGCCACCACCCCCGGCAACAAGCCCTCCGACGAGCCTTCCGACGGATCGTCCTCCCACGACGTCGACCGGAACGATCCTCCCAGTTTTGACCCCGGCCCCTTCGACCCCAACTTCGGCCCCCCACCCGGCCCCTTCGACCCCAACTTCGGCCCCCCACCCGGCCCCTTCGACCCCAACTTCGGCCCC
>NZ_JBEXYL010000101.1:0-14843 GCF_040630895.1 Streptomyces sp. NPDC005728 | reverse complement strand
CAACTTCGGCCCCCCACCCGGCCCCTTCGACCCCAACTTCGGCCCCCCACCCGGCCCCTTCGACCCCAACTTCGGCCCCCCACCCGGCCCCTTCGGTCCCGGACCCGGCCCCTTCTGGTCCGGCTTTTGACTGGACTCGGCGGCCCCGGTTTCACCCCGGGGTCTGTCCGCATTGTCAGCGGACCACAAACTGCCGGCGGACCTCCCCGAGGCGCAGTGCCCTCGGCGGCGCCGGCCGCTCCCCGCCGGGGGTGTCGGTGGCGTCCCTGCGCCGCATGCCGTGCGCCCGGAACACCGGCCGCTCCTCGCCGTCGCGGTCGGCGTCCGGTCTACTCGTTCACACTCATCGGTACGGCCCTCCCCTGGGTGTCGGTTGTTCCGGGCAAGACCATCGGCAGTCGGCATCACTCCGCGGGCCGGTGCGCGCCGAGGCGTTCGTACGAGCCCTCCAGCATCGCGGCGCATCGGTGCAGTTCGCCCGCCAGGACGCGGCAGCGGTGCAACAGCTGAGCAGAAGGCGTCGGTGCCCCTCCATCGGGGAGAGTGAAGTCGGCCCAGCCGCCGGAGACCTGAGTCGGCACCGCCCAACCGCCGAGGGCCTTGACCACCGTACGCAGTTGCTCACAGACCACGTTGCCGTTGTACGGCCCCGCGCCCTGGGCCAGGAGGCCGACGGCCCGGTCCACGAGGGCGCCGGATGGCAGCGCGTCCAGTGCCGTCTTGAGCAGGCCGGAATACCCGCAGTGGTGGACAGGGGTGGCCAGCACCACGGCGTCGGCGTCGGCGACAGCCTGGCGCAGCCGCTCGTACGGGTCCCGACCCGTCGGCGGGCAGGCGGCCAGTTCGACGAAGCACACCTCCATGCCCGTCGCGTCGAGGGCTGCGCCGACGGCCCCGGCCAGGGCCGCGGTGAAGGAGGACTTTCTGGGACTGCCGTGGATGACGAGTGCGCGCATGCTCTGCGCTCCTCCGTGTCTGGTCTTGTCCGGACCGGCCGCCGGAGACGAAAGGGACTAGGGGAGGCTGCCGGCCAGGATCCAGGGCTGGGGGGCGGCGAGCGCCTGGCGGCGTCTGAGCTGGGCCCAGTTCCGGACGGACACGGCAACGATCTCGGCAGGGTCGTGCACGATGCGGGTGGGTGTGAACGGGTCGGTCATGCTGGTGTAGCTCTGAAACATGGACAGCAGCCGCAAGGTCTCGTTCTGGACCGGGGTGAGCCACTGCCGCGCGAGGGGCAGGAAGAAGCGGTTCCAGCTGTCCGTGGAGATCATCGGGGCGACTGCCAGCGGTGCGACACCGTTCTCGGCACGGAAGCGGTTGACGGCCTCGAAGATGACGTCGACCAGATCTGTCATCCGCAGGGCGCCGGGACCAGCCGCGATGATCTCGGTGCGCGGCCCGTCGGGCGGCGTACCCAGCGCTGCAGCCACGATCGCGTCGGCCACCTCGTCGACGGGTGCAATCTCCGCGTAGCCGTCCGGGCTGCCGACGACTGCGGCGGCGACGCCGGAGACCAACGCTTGGAACATGGTGTACGGGCCGGTGAAGCGGGCAATGGCACCGTCACCGCGGCGGCCCAGGATCAGGGGCGGGCGGACCATCGTCAGCGGGCCTGGGTGTTCCTCAGCCGCGATCTGCTCGCACCGGGCCTTCGACCACTCGTACCCGTTGCGCCAGCCCTCGAACTCGGCGCTCCGTGTGTCGTGCGTGGCCCGCGGGCCGTCGACGTAGGCGGTGGAGATGTGGACGAGGTGGGTGTCCCGGTCGGCCAGGGCCAACGCCGCCCGTAGGGGGACGATGTTCGCGTCCGTTGCCTCCTGCCGTGTCATGCTCCAGCGGGTCGAGGCGGCGGTGTGAACGATCACGTCCCAATGGCCGTCCAGTTCGGCCGGCGGGGGCTGCTCGCCCATGATCCACTCAACGGTGGAGCCGTCCGCGGCCTGTCGGGTCGTGTGGACAGGCCGCACGTCCGCGGGCTGGGCCGCCAGCCGGGCGCAGGCTTCTGTGCCGACGACGCCGGCTCCGGTGATGAGAATACGCATCGGGGCTGCTCCAAGATGAGTCTGCCGGGCGGGGTCAGTGCCCGGGATCGAGGACGAGGCAGGCGTTGTGGCCGCCGAAGCCGAAGGAGTTGGACAGCACGGGTGCGACCGGGATGGTCCGCGCCGTCCCGGTCACAAGGTCGAGTCCGTCCGCTTCCGGGCTGAGGTCGAGGTTGGCCACGGCGGGTACCAGCCCACGGCGGGCGCACACCAGCGCGAGTGCGGCCTCGAGGGCGCCCGAGCCGGCCAGAAGGTGGCCGGTGACGCCTTTGACAGCCGTCACGGGCGGGCATGCTTCTGCAAAGAGATTGCGGATCGCGGCTGCCTCCGCGGCGTCGCCGGAGCCGGTGGAGGTGCCGTGGGCGCTGATGTGCCCGACATCGGAGGGTTCCAGGCCCGCGTCGGCGAGGGCGTGTGCCATGCAGCGCGCCGCCACCACGCCGTTGCGGGGCGGCGCCACGATGTGGTGGGCATCGCAGTTGGCGGCGTAGCCCGCGACCTCACCGTAGATCGTCGCCCCCCGGGCCTCGGCCGCGTCCCGACGCTCCAGGACGAGTACGGCGGCCCCTTCACCCAGTACAAAGCCGTCGCGGCACGCGTCAAAGGGGCGACTGGCCAGCTCGGGCTGGGTGTTGCGGGACAGTATTCCCATGCGGGCGAATCCGCTCACCAGCATGGGGGTGACACAGGCGTCGAACCCGCCGCTGACGGCGGCGTCGAGTTCGCCGTACTGAATCCGGCGGGCCGCCTCGCCGATCGCCATGGTCCCACTCGCACACGCGGTGCTGTAGGTGACGCAGGACCCCTCGAAGCCGTGACGGGTTGCGATGCGCCCCGCGGCTGAGTTCGCCATGGCCTTGAGCACCGTGTGCACGGGCATGCTCAGAGGCGCCGACCCGAATTGGCGCATTGTGTCCTCCATCACGGGTATCCCGCCCACCCCTGTGCCCAGGTGCACGCCGATCCGTGCCCGTGGGATGTGCTCCGGCAGCGCGGCCTCGGCCAGCGCATCGGCCGCGGCGCACAGCGCGAGCAGGGTGGCGCGGTCGATCTTCCGCTGCTCCCATGGGCCGACGCGGGAGCCGACGTTGAAAGGAGGTGTGAGGCAGGCGAACTGCACGGGTGCCTCGTGCCGTAGGAGTTCACCGACGATGCCCGCGCGAGACTTGGCCGACAGCACAGTCTGATAGGCCGCCTCCAGGCTGTTACCGGCCGGCGATCTCATTCCCATACCGGTGACCACAACGGACACGCGGCCCGCCCTGTCGCGCGGCGTCATACCCCGGCCTCTTGCCGGTCCGTCAGCGCGTCGACGGCGTCGCCGACGGTCCGGACCTGCACCAGCGCCTCCACGGCCACCCGCAGCTCCAATACTCGTTCGAGCTGTGCGGCCACCGCCATGACCTCCAGGCTGTCGATGCCGTACTCGGCACGCAGGTCGGTGCGGTCGGTGATGCAGTTGTGGGGGATGCCGAGCACGTCGGCGATGACGGTGCGGACGGCAATGCCGACTTTGTCGCGGTGCAGTGTCATTTCGAATTCCTCTTCCCTTCGTCAGGTTCCGGTGGTCGCGGCCACCACGTCCATCGCGCCGTCCAGGAGGTCGAGCGCGTCGGCCAGTTCGCCGGACGTGGTGCACAGTGGTGGGAGCAGCCGGATCGTGGTGGGACTGCTCAGACATGGGGAGACCAGCAGGCCGGCCTTGGCGAGCTCGATCACCATCTCTCCCGCCGCATGCGCGGAGGCGAAAGTGATGCCCCACAACAGGCCGCGGCCGCGGAAGCCGGTCATCACGTCGGGATGGCGCTCGTGCAGGATGCGCAGCCCCGCCACGATGGTGTCGGCGAGCACTTTTCCGTGGTCGACCCGCGCCTCCAGCGCCGCGAGGGCGGGCGGGAGTGCGGCGCAGCTGAGCGGATAGCCACCGAACGTCGCCGAGTGCAGGTACGGGTCCTTGGCCAGCGGCTCGTACAAGGCCGGGGAGCAGGCCAGGGCGGACAGTGGCATGACACCCCCGCCGAGGGCCTTGCCGAACAGGACCGCGTCCACGTTCAGCCCGTCAGCCAGCGCGAGCGAGCGCTCGCCGCAGCGGCGCAGACCGCACTGGATCTCGTCGGAGATGACGAACGCACCGTGGTCGTGGGCGTCCTGCGTCCAGCGACGCAGCACCTCAAGCGGCAGCGGGACAGCGCCGTTCTCCCCCTGGACGGGCTCGAAGACCAGCGCGGCGACCTTACCCTGGGCGGTCTCCTTGGCGACGGCGTCCGGGTCGGCAGGGTCGAGGTGCGCTACGTCCACAGTGCAGCCGCGCAGGCCGGTGCGGAAGATCGGATTATGGGTGAGCGCCAGGGAGCCCAGCGTTTTGCCATGGAAGGCGCCGCATACGGCCAGTACCCGGTCGTGTCCGGAGGCGAGCCGAGCGAGTTTGACGGCGACCTCCACGGCATCAGCCCCGTTGAGTCCGAAGTAGACCTTGGGCAGGGCGCCGCCGAGGTAGGTGGCGAGCCAGGCCGTGGCCTCAGCGGCCACCGGGTTGGCGAGGCTGCGGGTGGACACCGGCATGGTCTCCAGCTGGCGGCGGACGGCCGCCACGACAGCAGGGTGCCGGTGGCCAAGCAGAGCGACCGCGTAGGACCCGAAGTCGAGCACCGTGCGACCGTCGGACAGGGTCACCTGGCAGCCCTGGGCCGTCTGCTCCACGGCGCCGCATCCGGCGAAGCCGCCCATCAGCGCCAGTTTCGGCGACTGGTGTCGGCGCAGGATGGCGAACACGTTCCGGGCCGTGGTGGCCAATGTGGGATCGGCTATGGTCACGGTGCGCTCCTCGTCAGCGGTTGGTCGGGGCGGGGAATGGCGGTCGCAGGGCGCCACCGCGGCAGCGCGGGGCCTGCGGCGCGGTCAGCCGGGCTGCCCGGTCAGGCGCTGCTCCCACGCGGCTGGCATCTGTGCGGCGTTGTTTCCGATGCGCAGCGGCAGAAGGGGAACCGGTACAGCAGTTCGGCCGTGTGGCTGATGGCCGGGGGAAGGCGCGGGCGGAAGCTGCTGACACCAGATATGTGCCGTGGTCAGAGCCGATGACGGAGAGTGCGTCAGGGCACTCCAGCGCTGCCGGAGTGGTGCGGGCGAGAGCGCCCTGTGCGGCGTAGCGGACCATGACAGCATCGGCCAGTACGCCTTCGGTCCGGTCGTTGTCCTCCAGGCATCGGGCCAGGCCCTCGACACCGGGCACTGCAGCCGGCAACTCGTCCCCCTGACAGCTCGCCGGGCGGTGGTGACACCTCCGCTCGCCGGCACGGTGAGCAGATCTATGGAGCGAGGTGGGCTGCAGGCCTTCTTGCCGCCGTCGCAGAGGACACGGCCGTCGCGATGCTCGGCGCTGACGACCAGCCGGGGAGCGAACGGGCGTGTGGGGCCATGGGCGCAGCCCGAGACGGCCGGCATGTGCCCGCTCGCGTTCGCCTCCAGCAGCATTCCTTCCGGACCGCTTCCGCGGCGGGCCGCCCCGGCCGGGCTCGTCATGCAGAAGTGGTGCAGGGTGATCGCCATGGCCGGCACAACGCAGCGGCTGCCGCCGACACGCTGCACTCCGACCGCGTCCGACGAGTCTTCCCCCAAGCCGCCCTTCACCTCGGGGACCAGCAGCGCGAGACCGTCCGCCTCGCGGGAGAGCCCGATCGCCCGGCTCGTTGGGCTCTCCGGTTCGGCAGTCGGGCGCACTGCCGAGGAGGCGTCCGGACCGGGCGGATGCCGTTCGAGCAGAGCTCGGTCGGAGTGTAGGAAGCCTCATGTGATCGCCTCCGGGCAGATCGGGACGCCGTGGCGACGAGGCCACGCTTCGGAGCGGTTCGTGGACCCTGCGGGGCACGGGCCGAGCAGCGGTGACCTGTGTAATCGGGCGGTCGGTGCGCGGCGGCGGGCCGGGGAACCTGGACCTGGGGCGGACGGATACGGGCCATTACGCAGACCTTGAGGCATCCGTTCAGGTCGTCGAAGGGACCGCTACCCGGTAAGTTCCGATGACGCGGTGCCGCCGGGGCAATGGCCGTGGAGCCCATCAGTTGGCGTGCCCGGCCGGCCTCTACTCGACGCCCAGGCCGGGGCCCAGCACGCGCAGTATCCGGCAGTTGCTCGACGCCGTGCGCTACCTGGTCGACAACGGAATCAAGTGGCGAGCGATGCCGGGCGACTTCCCCGTGTGAAACCGCGTCTACGCCTTCGCGCGCCGCTGGGGCGCGAAGGGGCTGCTGGCCGAGCTGCACGACCGGCTCCGCTGCCTGATGCGTGAGGATGCCGGCCGCGATCCGGAGCCGACCGCTGCCATCGTCGACGCACAGTCGGTGCGGGCCGCGGCTACAGTCCCCGCGTCGTCGCGCGGCTACGACGCGGGCAAGAAGGTGCCGGGTCGCAAGCGCCACATCGTGGTGGACTGCCTCGGCCTGCTCCTCGTGGTCATGGTGACCACCGCGAGCGTCCACGACAGCAACGCCGCCGTGCCCCTGCTGGAACGCCTGCGGGACCGCTACAAGAAGATCGCCCTGGTGTGAGCCGACGGCGGCTGCGGCGGTCGCCTGGGCGAAGGAGAAGTTCCAGCTCGGAGAAGTTCCAGCTCACCGTGCAAATCGTCAAGTGTAGCGACGACGCCTCGGGGTTCGTGGTACTGCCGAGGCGGTGGTCCGTGGAGCGGACGTTCGCCCGGCTGTTCCGCTCGCGCCGCCTGGTACGCGACTACGAGACGCTGCCCGCCGTCCACGAGCAGATGGTGATGTGGTCGATGACGATGCTCATGAGCCGCAGGCTGGCCCGTCGGCGAGCGTGAACCGGCCCAGGCCGGCTCTGTTGCCCAGCCGCGGTCCGCGAGCCGCTTCTTCGATCGCACGCCCTCCACGCAGGCCGGAACCGGTGCCAGACCGAGTCCGGCGGCGATCTCCTGGCACGTCATCACCCCGTCCCCGCCCGATCGACGTTCCGCCAGCAAGGTGAGGATGCGTTGGCAGTCCACGGCGAGCGCCTCCGCTGTCAGCGCGGGCCACCACGCCGGGACGATCGAACCTGCCCGCGCAGCCCGCCGCGCGGGCGCCCCCGCAGGCGCGTCCACCACCGGCTCTGGTTCCGGCTCCGATGCGGAGGGCTCCTCGGCCGGGACCGGGTCGGGCACGCCGGCCTCCCGGATTCGCGGCACGGACAGGACCTCGCCAACGCGTTGCCGCGCGATCAGCCACTCCTGCCAGTCCGTTTCCGCCTCGGCGAGCTCCGCCGGCACCCGGTCCGCCTTCTCCCGCAGTCCCTCCACGCGCTCTCGCGCGGCCAGCTCCCGCTCCTCCAGCAGACCCACGACCGACGCCATCCCGGCACCTCCACCGACGAGACAACCCGACGGCCCGAGCCTGCCTCGCCGACCGCGACATCACGCCTGAGCTGCGAAGACCTGCCGATCAGGTTCGGGACGACAACGGCTTCTCACGACAGCCGGAGCAGCCGCGCTCGCAGGGGCAGGAGGGGCACCTGGTTCGTCCGCGAAAGCTTCAGGCAGCAGCACTCCTGCCGTCAGGGCCACCACCACGCCTGCGGCGACAGCCGCCCTCTACTTCCTGTTCTTGACGTGACTCGACGTTCCTTGTCTGTGCGTAGATTTGAACGTCGCATGTTGCTCCTGAGCCTGTGGTGACTCGCCTTGGATGCTCATTGCAGGGGCAACGATCGTTCGTCGGATCCTCCTGCGGGAGCGAAGTGCGGCGCGAACGTTCTGGCAGACAGCAGGCGATCTGCTGGTGGTCCATCGCCCCGCCGGTACTGGCCCAATTTCGCACTGGCCCTCTTGGTCATGACCATGACGCGCTCATGGATCCGACCTGGTTCTTAACGATGGGGTTTTGTCCGGCGGCGAAGGTACCAGCCGGTGGCGGTGAGGCCGGCTACAAGGAGTACGCCGCCCGCTGCGTAGGTGAGGGAACGGTAGTCCCTGGTGGTGCCGCCGATGCCGGCGGTGGCGCCGCGGGTGGGTTGGGATGAGGCGCCAAGGGTGGGTTGAGGCGAGGCGGGGAGGGTGAGTTCGGATGAGGCAGGGAAGGTGGGTTGGGATGAGGCAGGGAGGGTGGCGGAGGTGCGGGACGTAACCGTGACGGGCTTGGTGCCTGCGATGGTGCCGTTGGAGCACATGACGATGACGGTGTAGGTGCCTGGGGGAATGTTGTACCAGGCGGTGGACTGGCTGACCGAGGTGCCATCCAGTGCTGCCTGGCGGCCTTCGGCGAAGCTGGTCTGGCCGGCGCTCAGCAGTGCGGCGTTGCCCCAGCTGCCGTTTTGCCTGGTGCACGCGTTGGTGACGGCGGAGACGGTGGCGCCGGTGGCTGTGACGTTGATGTCCGAGACGGTTGCTCCCGCGGTGCCCACGGTTGCGGTGAGCGGGAGGATGACGGCGGCTGCCGCGGGCATACCGCAGCGCAGGACTATGTGTGTGGTGTGCATGGGCGTCCTCCGGCGGCACGGTGGGCGGAGCGTCTCGTGCGCCGCCGGAGATCAGGTGGGTGCCGTGCAGCCTTCCTTGAGGGCAGCAAACGTGCTGGGGGGGCCGGCCCGCATGTTCGGATGGCCCAGGCAGGTGACGGACTCCTCCGGCCGGTCGCGTCGCCCTCCCTCTCCACGGGCATGGATCACGGGCGTGGACGAGCCACGAGACGTCGTTGACCGACTCGTGCAGGGGGGCGTCGGGCAGAGCAGGAACCGGATTTGGCAGGCCCCCGGCGGGACGAGTGGAATCACCCCTCCCCAGCGGCAGCATCTGCCGTGTCGCCTCTGCCCTCTCACCAGATGTCTTTCGCCTCAGCGAGTCCGGATCGAAGAAGATCAACGGTGAGCGTTTGCCGCACGATGCAGCCGATAACGATTGCGAAAAGGAATGCTGGCTGGACGGGGGATTGAGCAGTCCCCCGCACCTAATATCCCACTTACTCAGGCGGGGGCCCTTGAGTCTACCGACGAGCCACTCCCCTCAACGCGTCGCACGCGCCAATCCACGTGTGCACGTGCGCGAAGGAACTCGTCCCGCAGAGAGGGGATTCCGTGTTTGCCAAGTTCTCTGTGTCTGTTGTGCACGGGCGGGGCGCCGCCCGTCGCCTGACCGCCGCCGCCCTGGTGTCCGGGCTCATCGCGGCCGGCACCATCGCTGGTGCATCCGCGGCCTCCGCCGACGACGCTCGACAGTCCGCGACCATAGTGGGGCTGAAGGCCTCCGACATGGCCATTCTCAACTCGCAGTTCGGGAAGGGAATGGTCGATGCGGGCCTCTTCGAGATGGCCGTCGATGGCGGCGGCACGCTGACGACATACTGCATCGACATCGGCAACCCGACGAAGGACGGAGCGCAGTACCAGGAGAAGCCCTGGGACCAGACCTCGCTCGGTTCCAACAAGGACGCAGGCAAGATCCTCTGGATCCTGCAGCACTCCTACCCGCAGGTCGACGATCTGGCCTCACTGGCCAAGGAGGCCGGCACCGGCCCGCTGTCCGCGAATACCGCCGCCGCGGGCACCCAGGTGGCCATCTGGCGCTACTCGGACAAGGCGGACGTCGAGGCGGCCGACCCTGCGGCCGAGCAACTCGCGGACTGGCTGGAGAAGTCGGCCCAGGACGTCCCCGAGCCCAAGGCGTCACTGAGCCTGGAGCCGAACACGGTCTCCGGCAGACCCGGCAGCCGCCTCGGCCCGATCACCGTGCGCACCGACTCCGCCGCCCAGGTCACCGTGACAGGCCCGGCCGACTCCAATGTGCGGATCACCGACGCGAAGGGGCACCGCGTCACCTCCGCCGTCAACGGCACCAAGCTGTTCTTCGACGTTCCGCGCGGCGCCGCGGACGGTACGGCCTCCTTGAGTACGCAGGTGACCACCACGTCTCCGGTGGGCCTCGCATTCGCCTCATCGAGCCGGAGCCAGACGCAGATCCTCGCGGGCTCCAACAAGCTCACAGTCTCGGCAACTGCCTCGGCCACCTGGGCGAAGAGGGGCCCGGTGCCGACCGTCACCGCCAGGGAGGACTGTGCCAAGGGCGGCGTCGACATCACCGTCGGAAACAAGGGTGACGAGTCCTTCACCTTCGAGGCGGCCGGACAGAAGCACACCGTCTCGGCCGGTGGAAAGAAGACGGTGACCATCCCAGTCGCCGAAGACCATGCGTATGACGTCACGATCACCGGGCCCGGTGGGTTCTCCAAGAACTTCAAGGGCGTCCTGGACTGCAAAACGGCCGGGCCCACGGCCCCGGGCGGCTCGGGAAGCCACCTCGCCGAGACAGGTCAGTCCAGCGCCACGCCGGTCCTCGCAGGCATCTCGATCGCCCTGATCGTGATCGGCGGTGGCGCGGTGTTCCTCCTCCGGAGAAGGAAGACCTCCGGCGAACGCTGAGGGCGACGGTGAACAAGTGCCCTGATGACGGGGAACCCCCCGCAGAAGGGCACTTGTGACCGCGGCAGGGCAACCCGGTGAGCCGCGCGTCGCCCGATGCGGGGGGCTCGAACCGCCGTACCTGAAACATGACGCGAACTACATCATGGACGGACCGCGGAGTGCTCACGAAAGGCATGACAGTGCAGAAGACCTCCAGGACAGCGGCTGCTGTCCAGCGGGCCGCGTGAAGGCGGTCCTCATGCCCATCCGCGTGATGATCGTCGACGACCAGGCCCTCATACGGGCCGGTCTGCGTGCCCTGGTGACAACATCCACGGACTTCGAGGTGGTCGCCGAGGCGGACAACGGTGCCCGGATGGTGAGCCTGGCCCGGGAACGTGCAGCCGATGTCGTCCTGATGAAGCTCGACATGCCTCAGGCCGACGCAGTGGAAGCCACCCGGCAGTTGGTCCGGCAGCCAGGTGCACCGCGCGTACTGCTCCTGACGGCGTCACCTACCGACGAGGTCGTGCTCGGTGCGCTGGAGTCGGGAGCATCGGGGTTGCTGCACCAGGACGTATGGCCGCAGGAGCTGTTCTGTGCGATCCGATCGGTCGCCGCCGGCATGTGGGTAATGGCCGAGGAGGCCGCCGCCAGACTGCTCGCCAGGTCGGTGCTGGGAACTCGCGGGGACATGGACGGCCTGCTCGGAAGACTGTCCGCGCTCTCGACCAGCGAGCGAGAGGTGCTTGCGCTGCTCGGCGCGGGACACACCAACCCGCGGATCGCCGAAACGCTCGGTCTGTCGTCGGCCAGTGTCAAGAGGCGTGTGTCCCGCGTCCTGTCCCGTCTCGGCCTGGACAACCGCACCCAGGCTGCCGTCTTCGCGTGCGAGGCCGGTCTGGCGGCCAGGGCGGCGCGGGTGCCGACACCGGACGTTGCACTGGTCCGACCGTGATCACCCTGCCCGCTGCGGCGAGGACACCGAGGCGTTGAGTTCGCGCCGGTAGGAAGTTGCGCCGGTACACGGCCCGCACATCTCCAAGTGGGCCTGAAGCGCGGCACGGTATCTCTCGGTGGCACGACCCCGCAGGGCGGCGACGAAGCGGTCGAGCGCCCTCTCACAGGGCGGCTCCGCGGGTGCAGCGTGGCGTCGTACGTAGTGCGTGCGCAGCACCTCGCGGCCCCGGTAGGCCAGCGAAGCTGCGGCCGCGGGATTCAGCCCGAGTCGGTGTGCGGTTTCCGTCGCCCCAGTTCCTTCGATGTCCGTCAAGTTGACCGCCGGGCGTGGCGGCAGGGGCCGAGACTGGAGCGCGTGCATCACGGCGCCGTGTTCGAAGGCCCTGCCCCATGGGTCTTCGGCATGCCATGCCGGACCTTCGTCCCACAGATCGGCCACGCGGACTTCGTGCTCTAGGCGGGTCTGGAGCCGGGCGGACGCCCGGCGCAGGCTCACCTGCAGGTAGCAAGCCGACATTGTCGCGCGGGCCGTGCCCGGAGCGCAGCGCGCGGTATGCCGTGAGCATCGTCTCTGCGGCGAGGTCGTCGGCATCGGCACGGGACGACTGGCACAGGTACCGGGCGCCGGTTACAAGGGCCTGGTGGTGGCGGCGCCACAGTTCCTCGAAGGCGGAGGTGTCGCCGTCCCTCACCACCTGGCATAGCTGCGTGTCTCTCGCGCGGCCCTGTGGCCGTCCGCCGGTCCGCGGGCGGTATCGGCCGCGAGGAACCCGGGACGGCGAGGGCGCACCAGGGGCAGGCGGCTCGGCGGCCAGGGCTGTTCGGCTCATGGCGGGACACCTTAGACGGTTGCTGACGGCTCGCCCTCAGACTCGCCCGGATCTCCTCCGCCGCGCGTCCCTTCAGGGAGGACAGTTGCGTAAGCGTGTACTCCGCCGGTGCACGGCGCGTACTTCTGAAGAGGACTCGGACGCCGGGCCGCTCGGTGGAAGGATTCTGAGGCGCGGCGGAAGTGCGGCAACTACCGGGACACAAGGTTCAGGTCGTATGTCGAGTTCAGGGATCCGGCCAGCGGGCGGTCCCGAAGGGCGGACAGCCGCCCGGTCCCCCGAGCCGCGCCCAGGCCGTCCACAGCTTCGAGCCACTGGTTCAACGCGCGATGTTACTGAAATGCGCTGGCCCGGGATGCGTTTGCACAACAGTCTCGGCAGACTCACCTGGGCACCGCCACGGTGTTCGGTCTCACGGACCGAGCGGCAGGACGCGGTGGTACGACACACTGCGGGAGGCACCCCGCAGTGTCCTGAAGGGCCCAGAACACGCGACCCCGCGTACGTCCGCCGGATCCGTTTCCTCGTGTGGATCTTTCGCAGATGCCGTGGGGGACTGGGCCAAAGACCGGCCGGAGCAGCGTGAGGCTGCTCCGGCCGGGCTGCGCATCCGGCACCGGGGTGCCTGCGGCCTGTACGGCTCGGGGCGTGTGACCCGCGGCCCGCCGGTTCCGCCACAGGAGGGCCTCAGCGGAGCCAGGCCCTCCCTTGTGATGTCCGGGGCCGGTCGAGCGCCGCGGTCAGCACGGCCGCGACGCCCGGCATACCGGGTTCAGCTGCCCAACCGCCCCCGACCGGAGACCATGCCCTGAAACCCGGGGAAGTCCCCGATGTTGAACAGGGGCGGGAACATCCCCAAGCCCAGCGGGGGTACAACGGACCGGCTGCCCTGCTGCACGACGATCCGGTTCCCCTTCCCCTGCTGCACGACAATCCCGTTGCCCTGCCCCTGCTGCACGACGATCCCGTTCCCCTGTATGGCCCCACGGCCCGGCAACTGAGCCGTGGCACCGCCCTGGACTGTGCCACCCGGTACCTGAAGACCGGGACGGCCCGGCTGCTGCGCCACCGGACTGCCCGAGAAACAGGTACGGGCGGGAACCGACGCTTCGGTATCGTAATCGACTTCGTCGTCGACTTCCTCTTCACCGGTGCCCTCGTTCACGGGAGGCTCGACCACGGAAGGAACAGGTTCCGATGGTGCGGGGGTCTGGTCGTCTTTGTCACCCGGAGCCGACGGAGTCTCGCCCCCAGACGGCACCTGACCAGTGGCATCCTGCTGCTTCGAGCCCTCTACAGCGGAAACCGGAGCGTTCGCTTCCTGCCCGTCCTTGCTCTCCGGGGCCTTGCTCTCCGGGTCCTTGCTCTCCGGGGCCTTGCTCTCCGGGGCCTTGCTCTCCGGGTCCTTGCTCTCCGGGTCCTTGCTCTCCGGGTCCTTGCTCTCCGGGGCCTTGCTCTCCGGGTCCTTGCTCTCCGGGGCCTTGCTCTCCGGGGCCTTGCTCTCCGGGGCCTTGCTCTCCGGGGCCTTGCTCTCCGGGGCCTTGCTCTCCGGGTCCTTGCTCTCCGGGGCCTTGCTCTCCGGGTCCTTGCTCTCCGGGTCCTTGCTCTCCGGGTCCTTGCTCTCCGGGTCCTTGCTCTCCGGGTCCTTGCTCTCCGGGTCCTCCTTGCCTCCGCCGCCACCCGACGGCTTGCCACCGCCCGAACCACCACCCGACGGCTTGCCACCGCCCGGAGGCTTGGGAGCAGCAGCCGGCGGCTTGGGGAACGCGGGTGCAGGCGGCTTGAATGCCGGCGGCTTGGCCTGCTGACCACCGGTACCGGTGCCGGATCGGCCGGGGACACCGCCACCGAGGCCACCGAGGCCACCGAGGCCACCGAGGCCACCGAGGCTGATGTTGCCGGTCCTGATGTTGATGCCGCCGGCAGTTCCTTGGCCGCCGACCTGGCCGCCGTTCTGGCCGCCGACCTGGCCGCCGACCTGGCCGCCGTTCTGGCCGCCGTTCTGGCCGCCGACCTGGCCGCCGTTCTGGCTGCCAGCTCTGCAGGCCGCAGAGGCAGCATTGGGCTGTGCGGCGAAAGCCGCCGGCAGCAGGATCCCGGCCGTCACGGCCACCACCGCCCCCGTGGCGACAGCGACCTTCTTCTTCCTGTTACTGACGCGCTTGTGACCCGACGTTCCCCGTCTGTGCGTAGATGTGTCCATGTGCTGCTCCCGAGCTTTTCGGTGAACCCCTCACGTTCACCGTTCGACGCTCATTGCAGGGGAAACGATCGTTCGGCGGATCCTCTCCAAGGTGGAGGCTTGGTGCCGAAAGTACGGGCAGAAGATCGGCTCTACTAAACGACGTCCCGTAAGCCCTGGTCAGGTATGTGATGATCTTGGTGTGGGTGTGGTGGTGACGGCGGCTGAGCCGCAGTGGGTGGACCTGTTCGCCGGACTGAACGGACGTCAGTTCCGCAAGCTCGTGCTGCTCGTACGGCGTCGGGGCGGCGGCAAGCCCACCGGCGGACGGCCGTGGGCCTTGTCATTGGAAGACCGCATACTGCTGGTGGCGGCTTACTGGAGGACGAACCTCACGATGCGGCAGCTCGGCCCCTTGTTCGGGGTCTCGAAGTCCGCCGCTGACCG
>NZ_JBEXYL010000100.1:0-28662 GCF_040630895.1 Streptomyces sp. NPDC005728 | reverse complement strand
CGGCCACGGACGGCCCGGTCTGGCCGGCCACCTGAAGAGCGCGGCCACCATCGCCCTCGGCTGGCTGGTCACGTCCGCCGCGGTCGGCTCGCTGGCCGCGCTCCGTCCCGGCGCAGGACTCGTCCTGCAGCAGACGGTGTACCTGTCCGCCACCGCGCTCGTCGGGATCGGCCGCTATCTCGTGCTACGTCTGACCGTGTTCGCGGAGCGCGCCCCGCAGCCCCCGACCGGCGGCGGCATCCGGTTCCGGGCCGCGTACGACGCGGCGGCGTGAGAGCCGACGGGGAAACTACTGCGGCCCGGAGCCGGGGCGGGCGGCGCGTCCCTCGAGGGTCGGCACGGTGCGCAGCCACATCCAGCGCGCCATGACCAAACTGGATGCGCGAGACCGTGCTCAACTGGTGGTGATCGCGTATCAGTCCGGCCTGGTGAGCGCCAGGCCCAGGCCATGACGAGCGGCGAGCCCTGCGGCACGGCGCGCCGCCAGTGACCATCGGGACGACGACGGTCCGATCGTTCGCGTCCGCGACCATGGCCCCGGCTTGCCGGGCGACTTGCGGCTGGTCCTCACCACCTCCTGCCCGCAGCGATTGCGTACCGGCTCCGCGTCCGCAGGAACGGGCCTGGGCCTGACCATCGCCTCCGGCCAAGCAGGCCTTCCCTGCACCCATCTCACTTTCCATAACCATCCTGAGGGCGGTGCGGAGGCCACTGTGCGCCTCGGCTGGCGCGACGCGTTGGGACGGCTCCACATGTGAATGCAGACGCCCACAGCGCCATGCGCAAAGTGCCGGCGCCCAACGCCGAGCAGCACTGCGAAAGCCCTGCCTGGCTGAACACCATCGGCCCCGCACCCCGCACCCCGCAACCGCCATCGCCTCCCCCAGACGCCGGCGAGGAGGCCATCGACGAGAAACGCTTCCTGCTCGCCACGGCTACCGCGCACCCGCCGACGCCGCACAGACACGGTGGCTCGTGCCCGAGGACCTGCCTGATGCGAAGCGCTCGGTGCAGACCTGCCTGGGATCATCGGCGCGCGGGGTGCCGAGAGGCGCGTGATTCCCCGCCCGACGAGCCATGACCCGATGGAACCGCGCAGCGCGGCAGGCCCGGCACCGCGAAACGGCGGCGGCGGAGGTGACCGCGCCGCCGCCCGTCACGGCCGGACCGTCAGGAGTCCTCGATGGTGATGAAGGGGTCCCACTGGAAGTACCCCTTCAACTGCCGGTGCCGGTCGAGGATCTGGAAGTAGAAGTGGTACACGACCTTGCCGACGCTCTTCACCGTGGTGCGCCAGTAGTGGTCCTGGTACTTCTGCGTCACGAAATCCGGACTGCCCTCGCTGCCCTCCCGCGGCAGCGGATAGACGCCGTCGACCACCTCGATTTCCGGTGTCCTGATGAGTGTGTGGTCGCGGTCGCTGCTCACGTACCGGTACAGCAGCGCCTTGTAGTCGCTGCCGAGCGACACCGTCGTCTCCCGCCACCTGATGGTGTCCCCGGGCTCGGCCCGCAGGTTCAGCTCGGCGCCCGAAGTGCCGACGATGTGGTCGTGCCGCGTGGTCATGTAGATCAGGCTCTGGTCGACGTAGGTCGGCGCGTCGGGATTCCGCGACGCGCCCGGATTCTGCTCGACGATCGTGGCCGCGTCGAACGCGATCAGTACGTTCAGATCAGCCATTTCTTTCCCCTCGGGATTCGAGATTTTCTGTGGTGAGAGTTTCGGTCACGAGGTTTTCGGCACCTTGTACGCCATGGCCCGCGGATAGTCGTGCCGGTGCAGGCGGACGCGGACCAGGAGCGGTCCGGCGTTGACCGGGTCGCGCGGGTCGCCGAGGCGGGCGAGCAGGTCGTCCAGCTCTGCGGGGCGGGCGACGCTGAGGCCGGTCGCCGGGGTGTCCTTGCCGGCGAAGACGGCCGCGAGGCGGTCGTAGTGCCAGGGGTGCAGGACGTTGTAGAAGTCCGGCTCGGCGGGGTCCTGTCCGGCGTAGTAGGCCGGGTGCACCAACATCTGCTCGATGCCGTAGAAAGACCCGTTGTCCAGGACGAACACCACCGAGCGCAGCCCGAGCCGGGTGTGGGTGGAGATCTCCTGGCAGGTCTCCTGGAAGGCGCCGTCGCCGACGAACACCATCGGGCGGGCGCCCTCGCGTTCCGGGGCGAGCGCGGCGCCGGTGGCCGCACCGACCGACCAGCCGATGGACAGCCAGCTGATCTGGGACAGGAAGCCGCCCGCGGACAGGGACAGGTTCATCGAGCCGATGAGGGAGAACGCGGCGTCGGACACGACCGTCCAGTTGTCCGTGGTCTCCTGCCCCAGGAAGTGGTTGACCCGGTCGAACACGCCATCGTAGGTGAGCCGTTCGGCGTCCCGGGACCGCGCACTGCTGACGCTCAGCGAGGCGCGGTACTGCGCCAGGCCGGCGGGGCGGTCGTCCTGCGCTCCCTGGTAGCTGTAGGACTCGGCGTAGTAGTCCGCGGACAGGCCCTCGGAGCCGTAGGCCTTCACCAGCGCGTCCTGGACGGCGGGCAGCAACTGGGCGAGCTGGACGTCGGGGAAGTAGGAGGTACCGACGCTGACGCCGCCGTGCGCCGCCATCACCCAGTCGGTGCCGACGCTCTGCTCACCGCCGAGGTTCTTCGACGTGGACCAGGCCCCGAGCCCGATCCGGCAGGTGGCCCAGTCCTTGAAGATCGCGTACACGTCCGGGTGACTGGCCTTGCCGTTGTAGACGCCATGGAACTGCGGCAGGTCCTCGTCCACGACGGCCTTGGCGCCGACGGTCGTGCAGAACGGTACGCCGGTGGCCTCCACCAGGTCGATGAGTTCCCCGCCGAGCCGGTACCGGTTGATCTCCTCGCCTGCCCACACGATCGGGCGGGGCCTGCCGTCCGGGCCGGGGTGCTCCTCGATCAGGGTGAGGATCGCGTGCACGGCTTGGTCCAGCATGCTCTGGTTGCGCTCGCTGAAAGGCCGTTCGCGGCGGACGATCGGCTCCGTGGGCTCAGGGCAGGGCTCGTCCCACAGGTCTTCCATGACCTCCAGGTAGACCGGCCGGCGCTCGGAGACGCACGCGGTGAGCGCGGCGTCGATCTGGGCGGGCGCCAGGCCCGGGTGGGAGATGACCTGCGCGTCCACGGTGACCTGCCGGTAGACGTCCAGGTTGCTCTCGGCACGGGGGCTCATGTGCGAGGTGAGCAGCCCGACGGCGCGGAAGTTCTGCCACTGCTCGTACGGCGGGCAGGCGTTGACGGCGATGAGCGGGACCTGCTCGACGTACGCGCCGCCGCAGGCGTTGAGCAGGTTGAACGCGCCCACGCTGTATGTCACCGCCGCCGCGCCCACGCCGTGGAAGCGGGCGTAGGCGTCGGCGGCCTGGCCCGCGCCACCCTCGGTCGGAGTGCCGACCCACTCGATGTCGCCCTCGGCCCGCAGCGTGGTGAGGAACGGGCCGAGGTGGTTGCCGGGGACGCCGAACAGATGGGTGATGCCCAACTCGGCCAACCGCAAGGCGAGATAGCGGGCGACCGTGCAAGCGGGGGTGATCGCGCTCACGAGGACTCCTCTTTCCTGTCGGTGACCGGCGGCGCCTGATGGACGGCGAGGGTGGCGCGGATGGCGCTCTCCAGGGCACCCTCGATCCAGGCGTGCTTGAGGGACGTGTGCTCGCCGGCGAAGTGCACCGGGCCCTCGGGCCGGGAGACGTCCAGGTGGAAGCTGGTCATCTGGTGCGCGGTGTAGATGGCGGCCTCGCCGAAGGCGTACGGGTCGCGGGCCCAGCTCTGGGTGGCGCCCCGGCCGGTGAAGAACACCTCGATGCGCCGGCCGTGCACGGCCTGGAGGTTGCGCAGGGCGTAGAGGTAGCGCTCCGCCTTCGGCATGGAGTCCCAGCGTGCGGCGTCGTCGGACCAGGAGTACGAGGCGAGGACGACGCCGCCGCCCATGCTGTCCGCGATCGGGTGCGAGGGGTAGTACATGAACCGGTTGGGGTTGTCGGCGGCGGAGCCCCCGCCGAAGCAGTGAGTGGGGGGCCGGACGGCGGGTCCGCGCAGCGGCAGACTGCCGTCGATCCGCCGCATCTCCTCGGTGACGAGGCTGTCCTTGACGGCGGCGCCGAGCAGCCCGGCCTCCGGCTCGGGCAGCGTGGGCACGGACACGGTCTCGGTGTCCGCCTCGTGCCCCCGCCGGTAGTACTCGTACAGGCCGGGCGCAATGCCGTCCAGCGTGTCGCGCCAGTCGTCCTCGGTGAACTCCCACCAGCGGTGGCTGAATTCGAGCAGCACCTTGGTGGCCTGGTCGTAGTGGGTCTCGATGATGGCACGGCGCTTCTTGTACGACATCGAGGGGACGATCTCCACGAAGCGCAGCGAGGAGAACGGGATGGTGACGACCGCCAGGTCCGCCGTCCACAGACGGGGCAGTTCCTTCGGGTCTTCCTCGTCGACAGTCTGTACGGCCACGCCCCACCCGTCCGGTCCGACCGCCCCGGTGCCGTCGGGGTCGGTGTCACGGCTGGGGTCGTGGTATTCGAGGCGGATCATGCGCTGGCCCAGCCGCACCTCGTCGCGCAGGCCCTGGTACAGGGCGTGCGGCAGGCGCCAGCTTCCTCCGGGGATCTCCCAGTAGCGGACGCCGGGGTTGATGTCGCTGCGGCTCAGGAAGCTGTGGAAGAAGGAGAGGTAGAGCCGCGAGGACATGTTCTCCAGGGTTCCGACGGCCTCGACGGCCTCGTCGCTGAGCCCGGCGCGGTCGCGCAGGAAGGAGCCCATCGAGTAGCCGTCGAAGTCGCGGATCACCCGCGCCCAGCCCTCGACCCACTCGTCGAACGGCTTGTTGACTCGCTTGCCGTCGACGACGTCGGAGTAGTAGTCGCGCACGCTGTCCAGCGCCTCGTCCACCATCCGCGCGGCGGGGGCGCGGACCTCGTCGCCGGTGAGGTGGAAGCCCTCGTTGATCCGCTCGGGACCGGCGGCGTAGTCGGCCCGCCGCACCTGGACGCGGTTGGTGCGGATCCAGGAGTTGCCACGCTTGTCGGGTTCGGCGAAGTCCGGGCTGTCGTCGCCGTACGTCCACGTCCGGCCGGTGAAGGAGGTGTATGTCACCGGAGGGACGGGCACGTCGGGACCGCTGCCGGTGTGGGGATCGATGTCCACGTTGTAGAACTGGCGTCGGCCGAGCCCCAGTTTGTCGACCAGGGCGAGGACGAGCGGGTGGAAGTCGGGCAGCCGCATGGCCCCGGCTTCGGCGTACTGGGCCGGGTCGGCGAAGGGCTGGTGGTGCTTGGTGGTGCGGAAGGTCTTGATGCGTCCGCCGACACGGTTGGCGTTCGCCTCGAGGATGGTGACGTCGTGCCCGGCATCCTTGAGCAGCCGGCCGACGACAAGGCCGGTGATGCCGGCACCGATGACGAGGACCTTCTTGCGCGGGTGCCGGGTGGTACCGAGGCGGCCCGTGTCTATCAGAGCGTGCAGGTATTCGAGCTTGAGGTCTTTGCCGTCGGGTCCGACGAGGAGGAGTTCACGGGCGAGCCTGAGACAGGTCTGCCAGCGGGCACGGGTGGCGGAGTTGTCCCGTGGAGTGTCGGTCATAGCCTGCGATCGTAGATATGCCGAAACGGTTTAGCGGTTCACCCTGAGGACAAAGTCCTGAAACTGCCGAGAGGACTGGGTGGCGCGATTTCTACTTGCCTGAATTCTCGGCGAGAAGGCGGAAGATCCCTGAGGGGCGGAAGGGAAGTCGGGTGCAACGGAAATAGCAATTCACTCGTGGAATGTGAAGCCTCTGCGGCGATACGTGGCGACCCCACCCACCGATCCGACAGAAAAGCCGTCATCCCCACTCCCCTAACTGACCGACCGATCAGCGGCGTTGACATATGCATCAGGCCAACGTGCGGTGCAAGTCCCGCGGGACACCTGCCATATGGCGCGGAGGGGCCCGTTGCTCCGCTCGTTGCCACGGCCTGTCGTGCGTCCCGTCGAGCTCCACCATCGGCAACCGGCGGCGGGCCGCGGCGAGGGCGTCGCCCTCGTGGGTGTGGGCCCTCTCGCGGGCCAGGAGCTCGTCACGGGCGGCCTGCCAGGCGGCCAGGTCGACGACGGGCGGGCGGCCGGGCAGCGCGGTCGTCGGGTCGTCCGGTGTGATCGTCCGTGCTGTCTCGTGCCAGGCAGCGCTGAGTCGTACGACGTCCTACCGCGCTCACTGGAGCAGACTCGCGACCCGGCCGGAGCTCATCGCGGCAGAAAACGCCCTCCGCCGAGACTGCGCGGACCACGTCGGGCTGACACAGATGCACTCTGAGTGGTCGAGCGCCCTATGTGGGGTCACCGTGCGGTGTCCTCGGTGCGGATCACGCGGCGCAGGCTGGTGCCGGCTGCGGCGAGGACTTGTTCCAGGGAGGTGGCGCGGGCTCGGAGAGCAGCGTTCTCCTCGGTGGCCTGCTGGAGCTGGTCGGCAACCTGGTGGTGGCGGGTGAGTTCGTCCACGCGGCTGGCCAGGTCGGGTGCGGTGAGCGCGTCAAGTTGCCGTCCGAGCCGGTGCCGCACGGCGCCGGGCAGGCGGTCCCTTTGCTGCCGGAGTGCCTTGGTCCCCGCTCCTGCCCAGGTCAGGAAGCCCCCGTCCCGCGCCGGACGCCCTGTGGTGAGCGGTGGACGCGGCACCCCGTGCAACCGGTCGTGATCAGCGTCGGCTTCCTCGCAGCGGTGCTATCAAGGGTGTATGGAGGTATTTTCCGGGCGCCCTCGGAGCCTGGAACGTCACCCGCCCGTCGGACGCTCGCGCGAACGCCGCGCTCACCTGCTGGACCTGCACAGTGCGGCCGGTCAGGTGTTGCTTCTCCAGGTCGTGATCGTGCTCCTGCTGGTCGTGGCCGCGGTGGGTGCCATGGTGCTCCAGGCGGCGAGTGACGCGGTGCAACAGGGGCGTAGGGAGTCGATCGTCGCGGCGCAGTCTTTCGCGAATGCACCTGGTGTGGCCGAGGCGCTGCAGAGCCGGGATCCGACAGCGGTGCTCCAGCCTCGGGCCGAGGCGGCGCGGAAGCGCGCGGGCCTGGATTTCGTCGTCGTCATGGACACGAAGGGGATTCGATACACGTACCCCTACCCGCAGGAGATCGGGAAGAAGTTCGTCGGCACCATCGCACCGGCGCTGGAAGGCCGTACTGTCGTCGAGCAGGCCGGTGGGCCGCCTCTGCCCGCGGGCAAGGGGACGGACGTGCAGGCGGTGGTCCCGGTGACCGACTCGCACGGAAAGGTGGTCGGTCTGGTCTCAGCCGGACTCACGGTCGAGAACGTCGCGGGACTGTGGATGCCACAGCTGCCGATCATCCTGGGCAGTGGCGCGGCCGCGCTGGCGCTGTCCGTGACCGGAACGACGCTGGTGTCCCGGCGGCTGCGGCGGCAGACGCACGGCCTGGCCCCGGCGGAGCTGGCGGAGTTGTACGAGCACCACGACGCGGTCCTGCACGCGGTGCGGGAAGGAGTGCTGATCACCAGCGCCGACGGACGACTGTTGTTGGCCAACGACGAGGCGACACGGTTGCTCGGACTGCCGGCGGACATACGGGGGCGCCCGATGCGGGAGCTGGGACTGCCGGAGCCGATCATGCGTCTTCTGTCGTCGCCGGAGGCGGTCACCGATGAGGTGCATCGCGCGGGGGACCGGTTGCTGGCGGTGAACATGCGGCCGACGTACCCGCAGGCCGACCGGGGAGGCAGCGTGGTGACGCTGCGGGACACCACGGAGCTGGCGTCGGTCTCGGGGCGGGCCGAGGTCGCGCGGGAGCGGCTGAAGCTGCTGTACGAGGCCGGGGTGGCGATCGGGACCACGCTGGATGTGAAACGTACGGCCCAGGAGCTGGCCGACGTGGCGGTGCCGCAGTTCGCCGACCTCGTGACGGTGGATCTGCTCGAAGCGGTGCTACGGGGGTGGGAGCCTACGGCGGAGGGCTGGCGGCAACTGCGCCGGGCGGCGATCGGCGGCGAACAGCGGCTGATACCGGTGTATCCGCTGGGTGAAGTGATCACGTTCTCGCGTCGAACGCCGCAGATGCGGACGCTGCAGGAGCGCCGGGTCATGCTGGAGACGGACCTGCGGCGGGCACACGGCTGGCGGGAACAAGATCCGGAGCGCGCCGACAAGGCCCTGGAATGCGGGTTGCGTTCGCTGGTGGCCGTGCCACTGCGGGCGCGGAACGTACCGCTGGGCGTGGCGAACTTCTACCGGATGGTGGACTCCCCGGCGTTCGAGCCGGAGGATCTCGCCTTCGCGGAGGAACTGGCCGCGCGGGCGGCGGTGGCCATCGACAACGCCCGCAGGTTCACCCGGGAGCACGCAATGGCGGTGACGCTGCAGCGCAGCCTGCTGCCACGGGGGCAGCCGGAGCAGGATGCCCTGGAGGTGGCGTGGCGGTATCTGCCCGCGGAGGCGGGGGTGGGCGGGGACTGGTTCGACGTCATCCCGCTTCCGGGCGCTCGAGTGGCTCTGGTGATGGGTGACGTCGTCGGTCACGGGCTGCACGCGGCTGCGACGATGGGCCGGCTGCGCACCGCGGTGCACAACTTCTCCACCCTGGACCTGCCCGTGGACGAGGTGCTCGGGAACCTGGACGACCTGGTCGTCCGCATGGACAACGAGGAGAACACGGGCGATGCCACGAAAGGCCACGAGGGGGAGGGCGTGACCGGAGCAACCTGTCTCTACGCGGTCTACGACCCGGTGGTGGAGGCCTGCACGATGGCCCGTGCCGGGCACCCGGAGCCGGTGGTGGTACGCCCGGACGGGACGGTCACCTGTCCTGGCGTGCCGGCCTCTGCGCCGCTGGGCCTGGGCGGCTACCCCTTCGAGACCGTGGAGTTGTCCCTGCCGGAGGGTTCACAGCTGGTGTTGTACACCGACGGCCTCGTGGAGGACCGCACCCACGACATCGATGTCGGGATGGAGAGACTGCGCCGGGCGTTGGCCGGGTCGGGGGGCCGCTCGCCGGAGGAGACGTGTCAGGCGGTGATGGACGCGCTCAAGCCGTCACACTCTTCCGACGACATCGCGCTGTTGACGGCCCGTGCCCGGAAGTTCCCGGCCTCGCGTGTGGCCACGTGGGACGTGCCGCCGGACCCGGCATTGGTTCCCTCGGTGCGGGCGCGCTGCCGGGAGACGTTGCTGGAGTGGGGGCTGGAGGAGACCGCATTCGCCACGGAGCTGATCGTCAGCGAGTTGCTCACGAACGCGATCCGGTACGGCTCGCCACCGGTCGGCGTACGGCTGCTGAACGGACGCTCTCTGATCTGCGAGGTGTCGGACGCAAGCGGCACCTCGCCGCGCCCGCGGCGGGCGGCGACGACCGACGAGGGCGGGCGGGGGCTGTTCCTGGTGGCGCAGTTCGCCCAGCGATGGGGGACGCGGTACACCCCTCACGGCAAGGTCATCTGGGCGGAGCAGCATCTTCACGACGCCGCATCCGCCGCCTCGGGGCTCGCACCGGTCGACTTTCTTCTCGACCAGTTCGATGATCCTGGCCTTTGACTGCTCACCTCCCGGAAGGGAGGCGAGCAGTCGATCTGGTGATGATCAGCAGGCGCGGACCGTGAAACGGTGCGTTGAGGCCAGGGACCGCGGAACGGACCGGCAGTCGTCCGGCGGGCGCACCTGGCGGATACCTCGTGGGTTGGAAACGAAAGCGGTCGCGCTCGTAAAGATCGGCAGGGCACGCGCGTGACGACAGCGGAGATCGATTTCGAGGAGCTGTTCGACGCCGCGCCGAACCCGTACCTGGTGCCGGACGCCGACCTGGTGGTGCGCTACGCCAACTGGGCCTACCTCAAAATCACCGGCAGGACCGCGAAGAACTGGCCGGACGGTACATCCTGGAGGCATTCCCGGACACGCCTGCCGCACCGGACGTGGCGCGTGATTTCAGCGCGTGATTTCGGCGCCTCACTCCAGCGCGTGCTGGACTCCCGCGAGCCCGATGTGGTGGCACCGCAGCGATTCGACATTCCCGTCGCCGACCGGGCGGGCGATGTCGAGGAGCGATGGTGGTGCGGAATGTCCAGCCCCGTCCTGGGGCCGGACGGCACCGTGAAATGGATCATCGCGCGAGCCGACGACGTCACCGAGTTCATGCACTCCCCCGTCATCCATGAGCTCACCCCGCCGCTGAGCAAGCAGGCATCAGGGATCGCAGCCCAGGTGTACGCCCGGTCGCACGATCTGGAACAACTGAACGAGCAACTGCGCCAGGCGCATGCCCGCGAAACGCGAAGTCGCCGTCACCCTGCAGGAGGTCATGCTCCGCTCCCCCGACCTGGACAGGCACAAAGACATCGCCGTGCGGTACCTGCCTGCCAGCGGATCACTCAACGTGTGCGGCGACTGGTACGACGTGGTCGATCTGCCGCCCGACCGCTACTCGGTCGCTGTCGGGGACGTCGTCGGCCACGGCCTGCAGGCCCCCCGTCATGGGCATGTTGCGCAGCGCACTGAGCGCAGCCATCCGAGCCGTTCCCAGCCCCGCACAGGCCCTGGAGGTACCGGGTCTGTACGCCCGGGCGGTCGACGGCGCGCTGGCCACCACCGTAGTCAAAGTGCTCATCGACCCACGAAGCCGACTGATCATCTACAGCAACGCCGGCCACCCACCACCGGTGCTGCTCCATCCGGACGGCAGCTGGCAACTGCTGGACCAGGCCACAGACCCGCCGCTGGGCGCCCGACCGGAACATGTCCCCCGCCCCCAAGCCGGCCACGGTTGTCTCGGTGACAGGCCGGGACGACAACGGGGCGACGGGCACGTTCTACGTCTCAACGGAGGGCAAGCCCTACGTGTTGAAGGCTCTCACCGAGACAGACACCTTGGACGAGACGACCTTCTCCACGGACTACGACAAGCCGATCCCCTCCGCTACCCCCTCCGCGGACGAATCCGTGGACGCCTCACAGCTGAACGAGCTGCTGGGCCAGCGCGCCACGCGGTAGCGGAGGTAGACGACTCTCGAGCTGAAGGTGCGGGTCTCGACGAGTTCGAGATCCACCCGGCGCTCGCACTGGGGAAAGAACGGAATGCCACCGCCCACCAGCACCGGGTAGACCCTGGCCCGGTACTCGTCGATCAGACCCGACGCAGCTGCCTCGGCGGCGAGAGTCGCACCGCCGATCGCGATGTCGCCCTCCCCCGGCTCGGCTCGCAACCGCTCGATCTCCTCCACCAAGCCGCCGGAGGCCAGACGGGCATTGCCCTGCACCGCCGACAGCGTGGTGGAGAACACCACCTTGGGGAGCGGCTTCCAGATCGCCGCCCACTCGAGCATTGACTCGTCGAGCGACGGATCCTGGTCGGCGGTCTCCCAGTACAGCATCGTCTCGTACAGCCGTCGTCCCAACAGGTGAACGCCAACGTCTCGAATCTCGTCGGTGACGAAACGAAAGACCTCCTCGTCGGGCGCCGTCCAGTCGAAGCCACCGTCCGGCCCAACGATGTAGCCGTCAAGTGAGACGCCCATCGAATAGGTCACGCTGCGCATCGGAAGTCCTCCTCGGTTACGGGTCGACACTACGACCGCCGGACGCCGCAGGACTTGTCGCGGCTCGCGGGATCCCCTGGGCTGATAGGCGAAGGCAAGTCCTGAGCGGCCCCCCACTCACGTCGGCTGGGTTCCCGGCCGACTCCAAGACGCGAGATCCTGGTGGTACGCCGACCGCGGACCTTCGAACAAATGCGCGCTGGCGTGCATCCCACCCAGTGAAACCCACCTCATGCTCATACGGCCCTCAGCGCGACGGGTACCGTCGCGTCTTCCGAAAGGAGGCCGGGCGATGAATCTCCCGTCGTACTGTGACCGCAGGAACGCGACAGCTCCGCCGCGGCTCCCCGGCCGGGCCACGACCGCGCGCAGACTGAGCGCCGCCGCCGTGGCGGCGGTGTTTCTGGCGGGCTGTGGCACGGGCACCCCCAAGGCGTCCCCGCACTCCAGTGGCCCGGGCGTGTCCCTCGCCCCGCCCGCCGCGCCTTCCCTCTCCCCTTCGTCCCCCCCTTCGTCACTCACCGCCACCGCCACTGCGTGCACCAACAGCACGAAGCTGGCCGGGTGGTCGAACCGCCGACTGGCCATGCTGACCATCGCCGTCCCGGTGTCGGAGACGTCGGTGTCCGACGTCTCCTCCGAGGTGAGCGCCGGTGCGGGCGGTGTGCTGTTGTTCGGCAGCAAGGCGCCGTCCGACCTCGGTTCCCGGCTGACCGCCCTGAAGTCCCATGTATCGGGCCACCTGGGCCTGCTGGTGATGACCGACGAGGAGGGCGGCGGCATCCAGCGCATGGCGAACCTCGTCGGGTCCCTTCCCTGGCCCGCGTACATGGGCGCGCACTGGACCCCGGCCCAGATTCAGCAGAACGTCACGAAGGTCGCCACCAAGATGGCGGCCGCCCAGGTGAACATGGACCTCGCGCCGGTGGTCGACGTCGACGGCAGGAACGTGGCACCCAGCAAGACCAACCCGGACGGATGGCGGTCCTTCAGCGGCAATACCTCGGTGGTCTCCCAGGACGGTGTCGCGTACATGAACGGGCTGCGCGCCGGAGGCGTGATACCCGTCGTCAAGCACTTCCCGGGCCTCGGCGGCTCCACCTACAACTCCGACTTCGGCCCCGCCCGCACCCTGCCCTGGTCCACCCTGCAAAAGGTGGGCATCCCGCCGTTCACCGCAGCCATCAAGGCCGGCGCCCCGGCCATCATGGTCTCCAACAACATCGTGCCGGGCCTGGGCACCAATCCGGCGAGCCTGTCACCCACCGTCATCAGCTACGAGCTGCGCGGCAAACTGGGCTTCAAGGGGCTGGTGGTCACCGACTCGCTCAGTGCCAAGGCGATCTCCGCCGCCGGCTTCAGCGTCCCGGCCGCCGCCGTCCAGGCCCTGCGCTCCGGCGCCGACATGGTCATGTTCGACCTGAAGGGCAACGTCAGCTCCCAGACGTCCTCGATCGCCACGGCGATCACGAATGCGGTGGCCGGCGGACACCTCGCCCGCAGCCGCCTCATCGACGCGGCGGGGCACGTCCTGGCCGTCCGGCACGTGAATCTGTGCTCCTGAGCGCGAGTGGACGCAGCCCCCGCCTGGTTGGGCCGGCCACGCCTCTCAACGCCCGTAGGGCACAGCAACCTCGGTCGCAGCGCCGTCCACGGTGGGATGGGTGTGGGGTGGGGGCCCTCGATCGGGAAACGGCAGGTCAGGGCAGGCCCCTGGCGTGGTCTGTAAAGCCGCCACCTCGGCCTCAAAGACGTGTTGCTACGCGGATCAGGTCGGCGACGGCGCGAAGTCGGCTGTGCGACGGCCAAGCGGTCACCGTGGTCACGGGCGGAGCATCGAGGACCGGCACGGCGGCGAGTCCCCGGCGCAGGTCGGTGCCGGCGGACTCGGGCACAATCTCCGTGGTACGGCCGAGCGCGATCAGCTGGAAGAGCTGTGTCAGGTTCCGTACCTCGGCCCCCTGCCCTTCCAGGTAGTTGCCACCGGTATCGGGCCAGCGAGCCATCGGGAGTTCCGGCAATGCGGTGACTTCGGCCATCCGGATCTCGGAGCGGCCGGCAAGTGGGTGAGAGGTGGGCAGGATCGCCACCTGCCTCTCGGCGTACAGGGTTTCGGTGTTTGGTCGCTCTTCAGTCGTTGCACCCGGCCGCTGACGGTATGTCACGGCACAACCTGTCCTGGTGGGACTGCGCCGTAGCCCCACCGAAGACGACGACGCAGATCAGGGCAGCCATCACGGCCTGGCTGACGACCGTCACTACGGCCCCGGCCCGCGCGGCGATCGCGGTTGCCACGACGGCGAGGACTCCGATTCCACCGGCGGCGGCCAGATACCCCCACAACGAGTCGGTGTGTACGGTCTTGGCGGCGTCGAGATTGAACCCGGACAGGAACCAGAGCCCGAAGACCACTACCAGGGCGGTCAGCTCCAGGAACACCAGACCACACCCGGCTCCGATGTCAGGACCCAGGTCGGCACGCTGACGCGGCTGGGGGCCGGTGGTGGCGTCGAAGGCCGGCGGGGCGACAGGAAGGTTCATGCCGGCCAGCCTGCCTGGGCGGGCGACGCGCGCGCCTGAGTACCGGTACTCAGCTCAGCATCAGGCAGATCGTGATCGGCCGGACAGGTCCTAGGAGAGTCCGCGGTCTACGGCCAGCAGGCACGCCGTCTGATCGGCCGGGCAAGAGCCTCGCTCGAACTCGGTTGAGCAACCCGCTTCAACCCGAATACCGGACGCGCAATCTGGCGCAATCCGCGCGCTCGCTCGCAACTGCCCTACGTACGGTCCAGACATGGCGACACACATCCCCCTCGCGCCGGTGCGCGCAGGGCAGGAGTGGCTTCTCTCCTGTGCCTCGGACCCCGCAGCGACACAGCTCGCGTGGGACGCGCAGCAACTGGCCGCGATCCCCACCGGCGCGCACTGGCGGGTGGCTGAAGCGCGGCTCTCCCGGTCTCTGGAGGCGATCCGGCGCCTGGGCTCCAACCCCCACGGCCCAGTGCTCGCCGACATCCCCCAAGGCCTGACCTGGTGGCTGCTCCCGCCAGGCGTGGCCGACGAACTCGACGACGTCGCCGGCCTCACCGTCCACCCGACCGGCTGGGCACTGAAGTGCCCGCCCGTCGTGCACTCCCTCGGCGGCCGGTGGTGGCCGGCGATCCCGGACGGCACCGGCCAGCTCACCGACCCGACACTCCTCGCCGCCGCATTCGGTCCCTGCGCCTGCCGGCCCGAAGCGGAGATACAGGCATGAGCACGGCCACACATCCTGGTACTGGCCGTTGGGCTCGTTCCGGCCGTTGTCCTTGACGTGGAAGACCCGGCGTCGGTGGCGGCCGGAGCACTCCGTCGGCTGAGCCGCATCGCCCAAGTTCACGCAACCGACGATGCGGCCCGTGCGCATGGCGCCGCGGGGTAGGCCGCTCCTGTTGCGGGTCTTTTCGAACATCCAGTGGACGTAGTCGTAGCGCTGCATGACGGGGTCCTCGACTTCAGCCCGGACGATGGCTACCTCATGGGAGATGCTCGTCGCCTCCTGGTCGAGCCGCCCGCCCCAACCCGTCCCCCGGGAAAGCCCATGCGACCATCGGCGTTCCTGTCCCAGCAGGCGGGAGCGGGCAATCAGAACGAGCGTCAGACCCCAGGTCCGAGCCGAACGCGGTTGCTCCCGGCCTCACCTGCCAGTCGGGACGGGGGCAGCAGCCGTCGGCACATCCGTCAGCGTCTCTGGGCGGGGCGAGGGCCGCGCGGCGGCCGGGGCCCGCTGCGGCGCGAGGGCGGTGCGGCCTGGTGTGTGCTGTCAGCCGTTGCACCGGCCGAGGAGAATCCGCCGGGAACACTCGGGCGCGCGGGTGCCGGAACCTTCGTGGCCCGGGGAACTTCGGCTGGCGGACGGAGCTGTGCGCGGGTGACGACGGTGGCGTTGGGAATCAGCCACGCGCAAGTTTCACAGCCCTCTTCCACAATCCAGACGCGTCCGACGTGGGCGTCGTGGCGCACGATGAGCGCCGCGCGGTCGGCGCACCGGGCCTTGGTCTGGGGGT
This sequence comes from Streptomyces sp. NPDC005728, assembly GCF_040630895.1. Lineage (NCBI taxonomy): Bacteria > Bacillati > Actinomycetota > Actinomycetes > Kitasatosporales > Streptomycetaceae > Streptomyces > Streptomyces sp. NPDC005728. Next base: position 13,100 of record NZ_JBEXYL010000100.1, on the reverse strand, counting down.
GGGCTGTGCACTGCTGGGCGCGCAGCGGCCGGAGGCGTTGGAGCGGATGGTCGCGGCTCTGGCATGGGCGTGGGCGTGCCGTGCTGCGAAGGCGCGCAGAGCCGCGACTCTTTGGAGCAGGCGGGCATGTGGCAGGAGGCGGTGCTGCAGGTGACGGCCGCCGAGCGGTCGCTGTGGCCGGTGAGCCGCACTGTCCAGGACAGTCCGAGGATGTGCTCGGTGGAGGATTCGTCGTAGCGCCGTCGTCAGGCAGGGCCGTCCGTTCATCGGTAGGGGGCGTCGGGTATGTCGGTCCACTGTGTGCTGCCCGCCTGCCACTTGGGCACCGGGTTTCTTCCCGCAGGGGTGTCGTACCACCACCCGGTGAGATGCGGCTGCCTACGCGGTGTCCCACCAGACGGCCGGATCCCTGCTCCCCCAATGACTCGCGCACGCGGCGCACCCGTACACTCGCTGCTCGTTTGGATCAACGGGGAAGGGAATTCAGCAGTGAACCAGCAGGACGGCGTCTGGGCCGCACGCCCGGCACACAGCGATGCGCCGATCTACGACAGGCTCGTCGCGGAGCGGGGTGACCCGGCTGAGGTGAACCGCACGGCCGCGCAGATTTTCCACGAGTCGGGCCAGGCCATGGACTTCGGTTCGATACGTGCCCTGCCCATCTGAGGGGGCCATGAGCCGGCCGTCCCGCCACGGACGCGCGCCCGCTGCAGCGCCGGCTCAAGAACTCTCCCGTGCGTGCGCGATGTCGGCAGGGTGGAGGATCCCGTGCTGCGCAAGCCGCCCAGCCAGGTCCTGAATCTGCGGCCAGAGCGTGGCCGCCGTGTGGGCCCACCGCCGCTGGTGCCACCAATTCCACGGTTCAGCGGCGGGCGGACCGTAGTTGAGAGGCGGCCATCCGCACGGCTGCAGCAACGCGGCGACGAACTGAGCCAAGGAGTGTCCGGCAGATCTTGCTGCCATCGGCACGGTAACGCAGGTGATCTCACTAGGATCGTGGGGTGATTGAGTACCACGGCTGGATCACGGTCAGGGAGACCGCAGTTGATGACGACGATGAGACCCGCATGCGGCAGATCGTCGATGAACTTCGGGTTCGCATCACCCAGATGGCCAGCCCTTACTTGCTTGACCTCAGGTGGATGAACGGCGAGCCGTTCATCCACCTCGGAGGCTGTTCCAATCACCGCTCGCCGCCTGATGTTGTCGAACTGTTCGAGCATGTGGCGGTGGTTGCCCCTGGTTCCTACGGGCTCCTCCACGTTCGCGATGACGAGGACCCGGGCCATGAGAACGAGGTGCGCGTGCTCAGGCTCGTTCGGGGCATGGTCACGCAGCACACGGAGGCGCTGATGTCTCCGTGTATCCCGACGCTGGAAGATCCCTTCATCGACTGAGGCGACACCGACGTGGTGTTCGCCGCACACAACACCCCCACCAAGATCAAGGCCGTATGCCCCGGCGGCACCACCAGCACCGTGCTCATGGCCGCGGACGGTCTCGCCTCACCCACCGCCACCGCCGTCGGAGGACGCCTCTCGACTTCACGGACGCAGGGGGGATGAAGTCCACCAGAGCACCGGTGATCACCAGCAGGACCGGCGGGGCGCTCTTAAGTCGCTTGCCGGTGATTCGGCCAGCAGGACGGCCGGTCCGAGGACCACGACGAGTTCGAGACCGAGCACCGTATGCCTCGGGGATGGGTCAGAAGGCGATGGCGTCATCGGTGCCGGACAGTGCGCGGCACCGCTGGCGGCGTTCGTGCCCATGGCGTGGCGAGGGTGGAGGCGTCGATGACGAAGCGGTAGCGGACATCGGAGGCGAGGACACGGTCGTACGCCTCGTTGATCTCCTTCACCGGGATGCATGCGGGTGCTCCGGTACCAGTCGGAGCCTGGGCCGTTGACCGAGCGGACGTATATGTCTTCGCCGAGGCGTGCGACCCAGATGGTCCGCCGGCTGCCGACGTCGCCGTCGCGCCGCAGTGAGGCGATCTCGAGTTCCTCGGCGTGGCCGATACGGTCGAGTTCGTCGTCTGTCCAGGTGGTCGTGGTGGTCATGCGGTCGCCTCCTTCTCGAGGTCCTTCACGGGGGCGGATGCGGTGGCAGCGGCCGGCCTGAGCAGCAGGCTCACGACCGTGGTGGCGAGGACCAGCACGGCAGCGGTCAGCAGGCTGACGCGCAGGCCGTGGAAGAAGCCGGCGTGCTGGGCGATCAGGGCACCGAAGACGGCCACGGCCAGGGCACCGCCGACCTGACGGGAGGCGTTGAGGACGCCGCTCGCAATGCCGGCGCGTTCCGCCGGCACACGGTCCAGCAGCAGGGCGGTCACGGCCGGGACGGCCAAAGAGCCTCCTGCGCCGATCGGGATCATCAGCAGGACCACCAGCCAGGTCGGCGCCGACGCCGGTACCAGGCTCAGGACCAGCAGGCCGGCGGCCATCGTGAGCTGCCCGGTGATGACGGGCATCCGCTGGCCGAACCTGGCGGCGAACCAGGCCGCACTGGGGCTGATGAAGGCGGTCAGCAGGGTCATCGGCAGGAACGCCATGCCGGTCGCCAGCGGGGACAGGCCCCGGGTCTGCTGGAGGTAGAGGCTGAGCAGGAAGATCATGCCGTAGAAGCCGACGTTCAGGGCGAAGCCCACGCCTGCCGAGACGAGCATCGTCCGGGTCCGCAGCAGCCGCAGCGGCACCATCGGGTGCTTGCCACGCGCCTGCGTGATCAGGAACAGGGCACCGGCGATCACGGCGATACCGAAGGCGATCAGCACTCGGGGTGCGGCGAAGCCGTCGGAACCGGCCTCGATCGCTCCGTACGTCAGGCCGCTCATCGCCGCCACGGCGCTGATCTGGCCCGCCCAGTCGAATCCGGTGTCGGCTCGCCGCGGCGAGGGAGCGGTCCGGGTGAGCAGGAAGAGCGCCAGCACGCCGACCGGCAGGTTGACGAAGAAGATCATCCGCCAGCTGACCAGGCTCAGGACCCCGCCGGCCACGGGACCGGCCGCGGCGCCCACGGAGCCGCCCATCGCCCAGATCGAGATCGCCCTGGCACGCCGGTCCGCATCCGGGTACGCCTCGCGGAGCAGGGCCAGCGAGGCGGGCACGATCACCGCGGCACCCGCGCCCTGCACCAGCCGGGCGGCGATCAGCACACCGAGGCTCGGCGCGAATCCGCAGGCGGCGGAGGCGGTGACGAACACACCGAGACCGGCGCCGAACGCCCGGCGGGCCCCGACGCGGTCAGTGATCGATCCGGCGGAGAGCAGGAGCGCGGCGAACATCAGCGTGTAGCCGTCCACCACCCACTGCAACCCGGTGATACCACCCCCGAAGCCGCGGCCGATCTCCGGAAGGGCGACGTTGACGATCAGGGCGTCCAGCGTCATCACGAAGAAGCCCAGCAGCGCGGTCACCAGTGCCCATCCGGCCCCGTGGGGCCGGGCCGGGCTCCCGGAGTGCGGGGCCGAAGTGAGAGATGAGGACACGTGGAGATCTCCTGATCGAACGGAACGGGGAGGTTTTCAGGGGGGCGAGGCGGCCTGTCGGCCCGGGCGGTTCGCCGGCCCTTGATCCAGCCTGCTGGCCCTGCGCTCGAAGTGGCAGGCCGCACTGTGCCGGGGAGCGGTGTTCGGGGGCGTGACAGGTCCCCCCACGCGGTCTTGGCGCAGCTCGCGGCCCCACGGCGCTTCGCCGCAGCTCTCAGCCCCTCGAGCCCGGCCTGTCACACTGGACGCATGGCACGTGAGCGGCAGAGCGGTAGCGGCGGCTCGGAACTGGGCACCTTCCTGCGGGCCCATCGCACCAAGGTGACTCCGGAGCAGGCCGGTCTGCCCGCCGGCCGTGGACTACGCCGCACGCCGGGGCTGCGCCGGGAGGAACTGGCCACGCTCGCCGGCGTCAGTGTCGACTACTACGTTCGTCTGGAACGCGGTAGGGAGACCAACCCCAGCCCTTCCGTCGTGGACGCCCTGGCTCGTGCCCTTCAGCTCGACCCCATGGGGCATGAGCACCTGCGTGAGCTCGTCACCCGGTCCGCGCGGCGCACACCGATGGGGTCCGGCGCCTTCCCCGATCGCACGGTCCGCCCGGTCTCAAGCTGCTGATGGAGCAGATGCGGCCTTTCCCGGCGTACGTGGTCAGCCGCACCAAGGACATCCTCGACTGCAATCCGTCCTGCCTCCGGCTGTTCGCCGGTATGGCGGACTGGCCGCCGGAAAGACGCAACGTGGTGCGCTACGTCTTCCTCCACCCCGCGGCCAGCAAGCTGTTCGACGACTGGGACGAGCAGCTTCGTGTGGTGGTAGGGCGCTTGCGTGCCCTGCACAGCCTGGAGCCGGACGCCCCTGACCTGGCTGAACTCGTCGCCGAACTCCTCGACGAGAGCTCCGAGTTCGCCGATCTGTGGGAGCGCTACGACGTATGCGCGCCCACCCGCGACAGCAAGACCTTCCACCACCCGGAGGTCGGCGACCTCACCCCCGGCTACCAGGCCATGGAGCTGGAAGGCACACAGGGGCAGCGGTTCATCACCTACTTCGCCGAACCGGGCACCCCGGACCATGACAAGCTGGTGCTCCTCGACATGCCAGAGGCCGAGCGGACCGCTGCGGCACCCGCCGAGGACATGCGCTGAGGCGATTCAGGGCCGGACGAGGACCTTGAGCGCGGTCCGGTCCGCCATCGCCCGATAGCCGTCCGGTACGTCGTCGAGCCCGATGGCGCGATCGAACACGCGGCCCGGCTCGACCGTACCGTCGAGGAAGTCCTCCCTTCCGGTGGGTCGTTCAGTGAGCGGGGGTGCGCCGCGCACCGGGATCAGCGTCGGGTGCGGGGGCCGGAGGAGCAGGATGGGGCTTGTGACGGTCTCCGGCCCGGCGCCAGGGGTCCTGACGTCACAGACCGTGCTGTGCCGGGGAGCGGTGTTCCGGGGTGTGACACGGCCCCCCTCGCGGCTGTCACCCTGGTCACATGGCTGCCAGACTGGGCCGTATGGCACCTGAGCAGCGCAAAGGCAGGAACACCGGCAGTGAGCTGGGGAACTTCCTGCGGGCCCGCCGCGCCCGGGTCACCCCAGCCGATGTGGGCCTCCCAGAGGGCGCGGGGCTGCGTCGGACGCCGGGCCTGCGGCGGGAGGAGCTGGCCACACTGGCCGGAGTGAGCATCGACTACTACACGCGGCTGGAGCGCGGCCGGGAGACCAACCCCAGCCCCTCGGTGCTCGATGCGCTCGGATCCGCACTGCTGCTGGAGGGCGCCGAGGTCCGGCACCTGCGCGAACTCGCCGCGTGCGCCGCGCGCGGTGCAGCGGCGGAACCGTCGGCCGCAGCACTGGCCCGGGCCGTGGACCCCGGTCTTCAGCTGCTCCTGGAGAGCATGCGTCCCTACCCCGCGCACATCGTCGGCCGCACCATGGACCTGCTCGCGACCAACCCCGGCGGGCTGCGGCTGATGGCCGGCCTGGAGGACTGGCCGGAGGGGCAGCGCAACATCGTGCGATATGTCTTCCTCCATCCGACGGCCCGCGTCCTCTTCGACGACTGGGAGAACCAGATTCGCGGCTGCGTCGCCCGCCTGCGCGCCCTCGCCGGGGTCGAACCGGATGCCCCCGACCTCATCGGCCTCGTCGACGAACTTCTCGCGAAGAGCCCGGACTTCGCCCGTCTGTGGGACCGCTACGACGTCCAGGGACACAGCCACGGCACCAAGACGTTCCACCATCCCGAGGCCGGGACCTTCACTTTCGGCTACCACTCGCTCCAGCCTGACGGGGGTACCGGCCAGCGCCTGGTCGCGTATCACGTGGCCCCTGGCACACCGGAGTACGACGTGATGGTCCGGCTCGATCGGGAGCCGGTCCTGGCCGGCTGAGGCCGCCCTGCGGGATCTGAACCTCGCTGACTCCGCTCTCCGCCGTACACGCGGGCCCCTGCGGGATGAGCACCTGCAGGGGTTGTTCGCACGGGCCCGGTCGGTGGGGCATGGCCGGGTTCTCGACGCTGGACTTGAACTGGGTGACGGCGCTCATGGTGGTGGGCCATCCGACGTAGCACGCTGGTGCTCTGACCGCATAGGTTCACCCGGTTGGCGGCGTCGGTGCTCGGACCGGCCGGCTTCGGTATGGGAACGATTCGGGCGGTGGCGGCGCGGATCAAACTAGGCTCTCAGCATGTCTGGTCCGACGTTGGTGATCGAGTTGGCGGAGCCGCTCTCCTCGGCTGCGCTGCGGGAATTCCGCGCGTTGATGGTCGGGCTCTCCTCCCACTTCGACGAGAAGCGGCCCGGGTCCTTCGACGTCAACGTGCCCGCAGAGCGACTGGGCGTCGAGGACAGGCGAGAGGAGGACCGGCGAACGCCGTTCCCGCTTCCGCTCCTCGGCCACACCTCCGCGGACGAGGACCTCACGGCCCTGGTGGGATTCAATCCGCAGCGCGAGGACTGGCGTCGGCCCTTCCTGGTCTACTTGATGGGGCCGGGTGTCGGCGACGAGAGCATCTTCGAGGCCGAGCACGCGGACGAGCCCGAGGTGGATGCCATCCTCGGCTTCAGGCCGACCCATGCCGTCAATGTCAGCGCCTGCTGCAATCGCGAGATCGACCACGTGGCCACGGCCCTGCTGACCGCCGCTGTCATGGACGTCATCGGGGGCGTGGCCAAAGCCGAGCTGCTGGGCGGACAGACGTCGGTCGTCGCCGGCCTTCCGGGGGTGTTGGGGATCGCGGACGACGACTGGATGGCGCTGGGAACGGCGGAGTTCCTGCGAGCCTGGGTCGGGCACCCCGCCTTCCGGCTGGTCAAGTAGCCCAGATAGATCCGCGGCGGAGGTGGTGCTGTGACCGGGAACGTTCGCCAGGCTGCCTGATCATGCGGCGAGAGCAGGTCGGCCGCCCCAGCGGATGCCTTTCTCACTGCGGATGCGCACCCGGTAGATGTGCCGCCCTTCAGGACGGTGTTGATCTCGTCCAGCGAGTGACGGCGCCGATCGGGTCGGCCGCCTGGTCAGGCGCCGGCTGGTGTCCTGACGGCGTCGAGGTCGTCGCGGACGCGTTGCGGCTCTTGCGTCAGCGGCATGTTGTCCTCGTCCCGGACCGCGTCCAGGGCACCGGGCGCGTCCGGCTCCAGCGCGGCGAACAGCGGGCCCAGGTCGCTGGGGGCGGGGCCGTGTTCCGCGACGAGTTCGAAGGAGCGGCGTACGGCCTCGGGCGCCGTGAGGGCCTGCACCAGAACCTGGGCGATCTGGTCGCGGGCGATGACGCCGTCGGAGGGGGTGGCGGAGCGGCGGGTGTCTCCCTGGAGGAAGACGGGGCGGTGCTCGTCGGGGGCGTTCATGTCGAACCAGCCCGGCCGCACGATCGTGTAGGGCAGGCCGCTGGCGCGCACGAGCCGCTCCGAGCGCCGCTTCCGTTCGACCAGGTGGTTGTACGCGCTGCTGCGGGCGGTGACGCCGATGGCGGTCATCAACACGACGCGGGGCGTCTTTCCGGACAAGGCGGCGAGGACATTGCGAACTCCTGCGTAGTCGACGTTCTCCGGCGAGGAGTGCGCGCTGCCGTGCGATCCGAGGGTCAGGACGATGGCGTCGACTCCGGCCACGGCCTGCGCGAGTGTGTCGGGCCGCGTGACGTCGCCTACGGCGACTTGCGCCTCGGCGGGGAGCCGGTGCCGGGCCTGCGCGCCGTCGCGTACCAGGGCGCGGGTGGTGTGCCCACGCGCGATCGCCTCGGCCACGACGAGACGTCCGATGCTGCCGGTCGCGCCGACGATCAGGACGGTCATGGGTTCCTTGGTCATGGGCTCTCTTTCTGCCTTCAGGGGATGGTCAGTTCGCCGGTACGCAGGGCAGCGGTGACGCCGCCGTCCATGAGGAGGTCGGCGCCGGTGATGAAGCCGGCCTGGCGGCCGAGGAGGAAGGCGGCCGCGTCGGCGACCTCGTCGGGGGTGCCGAAGCGTCCGGCCGCCGAGACCTTGCGCACTTGCTCGAACCACTCCTGGCGGGGGCCGGACAGCTCGTCCAGGGCCAGCGGCGTGATGATGACGCCGGGGCTGACGGCGTTGATCCGGGCGCCCCGTTTACCCCAGGCGGCCGCGGCGGTCTGGACCCGCAGCGAGTTGGCCCGCTTGGAGAGTGCGTAGGCGTGGACGGTGGTGCCGACCCGCTCGGCCCGGAGGAAGGGCAGTTCCAGCAGCTTCGGTGTCTCGGTGGTGGCAAGCGCGTGCTCGATCTCGGGCGCGTAGGGGCTCTCGCGGTGCCCGGCCATGCTGGCGATCACGATGCCGGCGCCACCGGGGGCGACGACACGAGCGAACGCATCCAGGACCATCGAGGTGCCCACCAGGTCGACGTGCAGGATTCGCTCGATGCTCGCCTGAGTGGGCGAGACGCCTGCGGTGTGCACGATCTGGGTGACCGGGCCCAGAGCAGCGGCCGCGTCGGCCAGTGCCTCGACTGCGGTGTGGTCAGAGACGTCGGTGACCTGGGTCGAGACGTCGTACCCCTCGCCCCGCAGCCGCTCGGCGGCGGCCTCAGCCGCCTTCTCGCTGTAGTCGGCGAGCAGCACGGTGCGGCCGGCGCCGACGTGGCGGGCGATGGCGAGGCCGATGCTGCCGGAGCCGATGACAACGACTACTTCCTTCGTTTCCTTGCTCATCTCTGCGACCCCTTGATTCCCTGCGCTCCCGCGCACCGCTGGACCACGTACGTGGTGCTGAAGGCGATGAGCCCTCGTGGCCTGCCGCCTTCGGCACCGGAATCCAGCCTGCGGGAGCGAGGCGCAGCGTGGCAGGCCGTGCCGTGCCAGGGAGTGCCGTTCAGGGGAGTGACAGGGCGCCCCGCACGCCTCGCGCACGTGTCGTTGCCTGAGGACACTGAAAGGTATGACACGTGAGCACACCGCCGACGGCGGCATCGAGCTGGGGCGCTTCCTGCGCGCCCGCCGTTCTCGGCTGACGCCTGCCGAGGCTGGGCTCGCGGCAGGATCCGGGCTGCGGCGCACGCCCGGGCTGCGTCGTGAGGAACTGGCCACCCTCGCCGGCATCAGCGTCGACCACTACGTCCGCCTGGAGCGCGGCAAGGAAACCCGGCCCAGCCCGTCCGTCGTCGACGCCCTCGCCCGTGCCCTGAGGCTCGAGGACGACGAGCACGAGCAGCTGCGCAACCTCGCGATCATGGTCGCCGATAGCGTCCCCGAGCCCCGGCCCGCCCCGTCACGGGCGGTACGTCCGGGCGTGACGATGTTGTTGGAGAGCCTGCGCCCGTACCCCGCGCACGTGGTCAGCCGCACCACCGACATCCTCGCGCACAACCCGGGCGGGCTGCGTCTGCTCACCGGGATGGAGCAGTGGCCGGCCAAGGACCGCAACATCGCCCGCTACGTCTTCCTCCACCCCGCCGCCCACGAGCTGTTCGACGACTGGAGCAATCAGGTCCGCAGCTGTGTCGCCCACCTCCGCGGACTCGCGGGCAGCGACCCTGACAGCCCCGATCTCGCCCGCCTGGCCGGTGAACTCCTCGTCAAGAGCCCGGACTTCGCCCGCCTGTGGGAACGCTACGACGTCAAGGGCCGCGCGCACGGCCGCAAGACCTTCCACCATCCCGAGGTCGGCGATCTCACTCTCGGCTTCCAGTCCATGGAGCTGGAGGACACGCCCGGCCACCACCTGGTCGCGTACTTCGCCGAGCCGGACACGACCGAGTACGACGCCCTGGCCCTCCTCGACCTCCTCGGCTCCCAGCCATCACCGACCGGCACGATGCACCCCGACCCGTCGGCCACCGGGCAGGACGGTGCTGCGTCGCCCTCCTGATTTCCGAGGGCGTCGAGACGTGTGAGGACTCTCCTGGGCCGGCGGCTGACGGTGGCATCGTGGTCGGAGGGTGCTGCGGCCTCGGCCACAAGGCCACGGGTCGCTGTCACCGACCCGAGCACTCCAGTGAGTGCGTCGTTGTCTCCACCCCGCCTCGCCCGCCGTCAGAGGGACGCACCGAGCCGGGGAGCGCTGTTCAGGGGTGTGACACAGCCCCCCTTCCCTATGGCCCCTCTGCCCCCTCCGCTGCCAGACTCATTCAGGCGATCGGCCATCAGGGCAAACACCGGAAAAGCCGGTTCCCCAGCCGTCTCGGCCTGGCTCTCTGCGATACCGCGATGAGCACCTCGGAGCGGCCGTCGCCCAGCCCCCGTTTGTGCCCTTCCCACGTCTGCCCGGCATGCACGCCCGGCGAGCGACTGCAACGCAAGGAAAGCTACATGTCCCACAGTTCGACCTCTCTGAGGAAAAGGATCCGCCCGACCGCTGTCGCCATTGCGGCCTCGGCGGTCCTGGTGGCCGCGCCCTCCGCCTTCGCCGCCACCCCGACGCACCACCAGCAGCGCGTCGTCAGCGATGTCCAGACGGTGGCCAAGTTCGACTACTCCGCCGGCGAGATCCCGGAGAACATCACGTTCAACCCGGATCACTCCGTGACCCTGTCGATGATCGGCGCCCCGGCTCAGAAGTCGCCCCAGCTGATACGCGTCTCGCCGTCGGGACACCGCACGGTCCTCGCCACCTCACCTCAGGGCGACGGCATCACCGGCAACATCCGCGGCAAGGACGGCACGGTCTACTACAACGTCTGGTCCTCCGACGCCTCCCGCGCAGGCGTCTGGAAGATCGCACCCGGCAAGAGCCCCCGCCGTCTCGCAGCCCTGCCCACCGACGGGCTGCCCAACGGCATGGCCCTCGACCCCACGGGCCGCAACCTCTACGTCGCCGACAGCCTCAAGAGCACCATCTGGGCCGTACCCGTCAAGGGCGGCAAGGCAAAGGTATGGCTGACCGACCCCGCCCTGGCCCCCGTCCCGTCCCAGGCGGTGCCTTTCGGTGCGAACGGTCTGAAGTTCCACAAGGGCGCCGTCTGGGTCTCCAACCTCGCCAAGGACAGCCTGCTGCGCATCCCGGTCGCCGCTGACGACAGGCCGGGACGGATCCACACCGTCACCAAGAACATCGACGGCGTGGACGACTTCAGCTTCCTCAACGACCGCTCCGATGTGGTCTTCGCCGCCCAGAACGCCCCGGACAAGGTGTCGGTGATCCACCCGGACGGCAAGGTGCGGACGGTGATGACCCATGCGGACGGCCTGGCCTCCCCCAGCGCCACCGCGGTCCGTGACGGCCGGCTGTACGTCATCGACGGCGGCCTGAACGCGCCGCACCACGCGCAGATGCAGAGCGGGGAGATCAACTGCAGCGTCCTGCACGGATAGTCCCGGTCTCCAGCGTGGCCGGAATCCCCCAACGCCGTACTCGGCGCAGGATTCCGGCCACACTGCACGCCACCGCCGCAACCACGGCAAAGACAGCGACCGCAGGGACCAACTCCCCTTTGCATCTACGACGAACACAGCTCCGCCCGTCGACGCCCACCTTCACGCACAGCGTCCGGTGGTACGCCCCGGCGATGCTCGTGAGCGTCGATCAGAGCCTGCTGATCACACGTGCTGGAAGACAGGCCGTGCTGTGCCCGGGAGCGCTGTTCAGGGGTGTCACACGGCCCCCCATCTGGCTGGCACGCAGGTCACAGGGCACACAGACTGGAATGCATGACTGATCCGCAGCAGAACAGCACCTTCACCCTGAACAACGACGTCACCATGCCGGTGCTCGGTCTCGGTGTCTTCCAGAGCCCCGCGGCGGAAACGACTGCGGCGGTGGAGACGGCTCTGCGCACCGGCTACCGGCACATCGACACGGCGGCGGCCTACTTCAACGAGCGAGAGGTCGGGGAAGGCCTGCGCCGCTCCGGAGTGGACCGCGCCGAGGTGTTCATCGAGACGAAGATCTGGGTCACCGACTACGGCTACGACGAGACGCTGCACGCCTTCGAGAAAAGCACCGGCAAACTCGGTGTGGACCAACTCGATCTCCTGCTCCTGCACCAGCCGGTGCCCGAGCGGTTCGACACAACCGTGGCCGCCTACCAGGCGCTGGAAAAGCTGTACGAGGAGGGCCAGGTCCGGGCGATCGGCGTCAGCAACTTCATGCCGCATCACCTGGCCGAGCTCGTGGAGCGCACCAGCATCGTCCCGGCCGTGAACCAGGTCGAGCTGCACCCCTACTTCACCCAGCCCGAGGTCCAGAAGGCGAACGCCGAGCACGGCGTCCACACCCAGGCATGGTCTCCGATCGGCGGCATCACCTTCTACTGGGACAATGACGGCACCGGACGCAGCACGCTCCAGGACCCGGCCGTCCAGGCCATCGCGCAGGCCCACGGGAAAACCCCCGCACAGGTGCTGCTGCGCTGGCACCTCCAGCAGGGCCGTAACGCGATCCCCAAGTCGACCAACCCGTCCCGGATCGCCGAGAACATCGACGTGTTCGACTTCGCCCTGAGCGCCGACGAACTCACCACCCTCGACGCTCTCGACACCGGAGTCCGCGGCGGCCCCGACCCCAACGTCACGAGCCCCGAACGCTTCAAGGTCGTCATCCCCGAGGCCTGAGGACTGGTGTCGTAGGCGAGCGATTTCCGAGGAGGAGGGCGGCAGACCGCCGCCGTCGGCGGTGCGCCAGTGCAGGCGGCCGGCCGCGTCGCGGTAGTAGTTCTGCACGACGATCTGCCGTAACGCCTCGGCCTGTGGCCCGGGCCGGTAGCCCGTTCCGTGCCGGTGGAGGCGTTCCAGCAGTCGGTAGACGTCGTCGCCGGCGGAGAGGATCCTGATCTTGGGCCGGGTGGGGTTCTTGCCCAGACGGGCCGGACGGCCGTAGCGACGTCCCCAGTCCTCGTCGACCAGGCCGGTCAACAGGTGCGAAGCGGCGCGGGCCACTTCTTCCAGCACGGCACGGACGGCCTCGGTGACCAGTGCCAGCCGGGTCAGGTCGCGCACCGCGGCCAGGACGTGGGTTGCCCACTCAGCAAAAACAAGGCTTCCAACCCGTATCATCCCTCCACCAGGGCACGCTGCGGCCGGAAATCATCCCTGCCCCGCTGCAACCGCCCGCCAGGGCTTCGCCCCAGCCACCAACCGAGGAGAGACGCATGTCCGAAGACACAGCTACCACCACCGAGTTGACTTCGCAGTACATCAGCCAAGTGACCAGCGACCTCGAACGTAACGT
>NZ_JBEXYL010000099.1:0-28663 GCF_040630895.1 Streptomyces sp. NPDC005728 | reverse complement strand
CGAAGACCAGCGTGACGGCCGTGCCCTGGGCGAACAGCAGCATCAGCACCCGGGCCGCGGTACCCGCCACCGGCCACGAGCCGATCGTCACGGACTCGCGCGTCGTCGCCCACTTCGGCCTGGCCGCCGGGCAGACGCCCGAGAACATCGCACTCGAAGGCGACGGCTCCGCCGACCTCACCTTCGCCCTGGCCCGGCAGGTCGCCCACGTCACCCCGGACGGCAAGACCCGGATCCTCGCGACCCTGCCGAGCGTGGCGCAGCCGGACACGCCCCTCCTGCACAGCGCCGCCGTCACCGGCATCGTCCGCACCCACGACGGCACGCTGTACGTCAACTACGCGACCGGCACGCAAGAGACCGGCATCTGGCGCATCCCCGGTGACGGCGGCACTCCGGTACAGATCGCCGAGCTGCCACCGCGCGGACTGCCCAACGGCCTGGCCCTCGACGAGCGCAACGGCGTGCTCTACGCCGCCGACTCCGTACAGGGCATCGTCTGGCGCGTCCCCACGTCGGGCGGCACGGCCACCGCGTGGGCGCAGGGCACGGAACTCCAGCCGCTCTCGGCCTCCGGGTACGGCGTCAACGGCATCAAGGTCCACCGGGACGCGGTGTGGGTGTCCAACACCGACCGTGGCTCGCTCCTGCGCTTCCCCGTCGGCCCGGACCGCTCCGCGGGCTCGGTCCAGACGCGGGCCACGGGCCTCGACGGCATCGACGACTTCGCGTTCCCGGGGAACGGAAGCAGCGTCCTGGCCGCGCTGAACCGCAGCAGCGAGATCGTCCTGGTACGCCGCGACGGCACCCACACGGTCGTCCTCACGCCGGACGACGGGCTCTCCAACCCGACCTCGGTCGCCGTACGCGGCCGGACCCTCTACCTGCCCAGCGCCGCGTTCGTCACCCGGCAGGACCCGAACCTGGTCCTCGCCCGCCTGCGCTACCTGTTCGGCCGCCTCTAGCCGACCGGCTGTTCGCCTGTTCGCCGCGACCGGGGCCCGGTCGCGGCGAACAGCCGTCTCAGGCGATCTCGACGAGCAGGTCTCCGCCCTCCACCTGCTGGATCCGGTTGATGGCCAGCCGGGACACCCGGCCCGCCTTCGGCGCGGTGATCGTGGCCTCCATCTTCATCGCCTCGATGGTGGCCACGGTCGCGCCGGCCGCCACCTCGTCGCCCTCGGCGACAGCGAGCGTCACCACGCCGGCGAACGGCGCCGCCACATGGCCCGGGTTGGCACGGTCGGCCTTCTCCGTCACCGGCACGTCCGAGGCCGCCGCCCGGTCACGGACCTGGATCGGTCGCAGCTGGCCGTTGAGCGAGGACATCACGGTGCGCATACCGCGCTCGTCCGCCTCGCCGACCGCCTGCAGCTCGATCAGCAGCCGTACACCCGGCTCCAGGTCGACGGCGTACTCCTTGGCGGGCCGCAGGCCGTAGAAGAAGTCCTTGCTGTCCAGGACGCTGGTGTCGCCGAACGACTGCCGGTGCGTGTCGAACTCCCGGGTCGGGCCGGGGAACAGCAGCCGGTTTAGGGTCGCCCGGGTGTCCTTCGCAAGCCCGTCACGGTCCTCGGAGGACAGCTCGGGGGCGGGCTTGGGCTCGCCGCGGCCCTGGAGGGCCTTGGTGCGGAACGGCTCGGGCCAGCCGCCGGGCGGGGTGCCCAGCTCGCCGCGCAGGAAGCCGATGACCGAGTCGGGGATGTCGAACCGATCGGGGGTCGCCTCGAAGTCCTCCGGCGAGACGCCCGCGCCCACCAGGTGCAGCGCGAGGTCGCCGACCACCTTGGACGACGGGGTGACCTTCACCAGGTGGCCGAGGATACGGTCGGCGGCGGCGTACATGGCCTCGATGTCCTCGAAGCGGTCGCCGAGGCCGAGGGCGACGGCCTGGGTGCGCAGGTTGGAGAGCTGGCCGCCGGGGATCTCGTGGTGGTAGACGCGGCCGGTCGGGGAGGCGAGGCCCGCCTCGAAGGGGGCGTAGATCCTGCGGACGCCCTCCCAGTACGGCTCCAGGTCGCCGACGGCCTGCAGGTCGAGCCCGGTGGGCCGCTCGGAGTGGTCGGTGGCGGCGACGAGCGCCGACAGCGAAGGCTGCGAGGTCGTCCCGGCCATGGAGGCCACCGCGCCGTCCACCGCGTCGGCACCCGCCTGGATCGCGGCGAGGTAGGTGGCGAGCTGGCCGCCCGCCGTGTCGTGCGTGTGCAGATGCACCGGCAGGTCGAACTCGCGGCGCAGCGCGGAGACCAGCTTGGCGGCGGCCGGGGCGCGCAGCAGTCCGGCCATGTCCTTCACGGCGAGGACATGGGCGCCGGCGTCCACGATCTGCTCGGCGAGGCGCAGGTAGTAGTCGAGGGTGTAGAGCCGCTCGGCGGGGTCGTTGAGGTCGGCGGTGTAGCAGAGGGCGACCTCGGCGATCGCGGTGCCGGTCTCGCGTACGGCGTCGATGGCGGGCCGCATCTGGCCGACGTCGTTGAGCGCGTCGAAGATGCGGAAGATGTCGATGCCGGTGGCCGCGGCCTCCTGCACGAAGGCGTCGGTGACCTCGGTCGGGTACGGGGTGTAGCCGACGGTGTTGCGGCCGCGCAGCAGCATCTGCAGGCAGATGTTCGGTACGGCCTCACGCAGGGCGGCCAGCCGCTCCCACGGGTCCTCGGCGAGGAAGCGCAGCGCCACGTCGTACGTCGCGCCGCCCCAGCACTCCAGGGACAGCAGCTCGGGCAGGGTGCGGGCGACGACCGGGGCGACGGCGAGCAGGTCCTTGGTGCGTACCCGGGTGGCGAGCAGCGACTGGTGGGCGTCGCGGAAGGTGGTGTCGGTGACGCCGATGGTCGGCGACTCGCGCAGGTGCCGGGCGAAGCCCTCGGGGCCGAGGTCGACCAGCCGCTGCCGGGAGCCGGCCGGGGGCTCGCCGGCCGGGAGCGGCGGCAGCTTGGTGACCGGGTCGAGGAGGTCGGGGCGCTTGCCGTGCGGCTTGTTGACGGTGACGTCGGCGAGGTACGTGAGCAGCTTGGTGCCGCGGTCGGCGGAGCTGCGGGCGGTCAGCAGGTGCGGGCGCTGCTCGATGAACGAGGTGGTGACCCGCCCGGCCTGGAAGTCGGGGTCGTCCAGGACGGCCTGCAGGAACGGGATGTTGGTGGCGACGCCACGGATGCGGAACTCGGCGACGGCACGCCGGGCGCGCCCGATGGCGGACCTGAAGTCCCGGCCCCGGCAGGTGAGTTTGACCAGCATCGAGTCGAAGTGGGCGCTGATCTCCGTACCCGCGTGGGTGGTGCCGCCGTCGAGGCGGATGCCGGAGCCGCCCGGCGAGCGGTAGGCGCTGATCCGGCCGGTGTCCGGGCGGAAGCCGTTGGCGGGGTCCTCGGTGGTGATACGGCACTGGAGGGCGGCACCGCGCAGGGTGACCGTGTCCTGGGACAGGCCGAGGTCGGCGAGGGTCTCGCCGGAGGCGATGCGCAGCTGCGCCTGGACCAGGTCGACGTCGGTGACCTCCTCGGTGACCGTGTGCTCGACCTGGATGCGCGGGTTCATCTCGATGAAGACGTGGTTGCCGTCGCGGTCGAGGAGGAATTCCACGGTGCCGGCGTTGCGGTAGCCGATCTCGCGGGCGAAGCGCACGGCGTCGTCGCAGATCCGGTCCCGTAGCTGCGGGTCGAGGTTGGGCGCGGGCGCCAGCTCGATGACTTTCTGGTGGCGGCGCTGCAGCGAGCAGTCTCGCTCGAACAGGTGAATGACGTTGCCCTCGCCGTCGGCGAGGATCTGCACCTCGATGTGGCGCGGGTCCACGACGGCCTTCTCCAGGAAGACGGTCGGGTCGCCGAACGCGGAGGCGGCCTCGCGGGAGGCGGCCTCGATGGACTCGCGCAGCATGGCGGGGTCCTCGACGCGGCGCATGCCGCGGCCGCCGCCGCCCGCGACCGCCTTGACGAAGACGGGGAAGCCGATGTCCTCGGCGGCGCGTACGAGTTCGTCGACGTCGTTGGAGGGTGCGGACGAGCCCAGTACGGGCACGCCCGCCGCCCGGGCGGCGGCGACCGCGCGCGCCTTGTTGCCGGTCAGCTCCAGCGTGTGGGCGCTGGGTCCGACGAAGGTGATGCCCGCCTCCTCGCAGGCGCGGGCGAGTTCGGGGTTCTCGGACAGGAAGCCGTAGCCCGGGTAGACGGCGTCGGCGCCGGCACGGCGTGCGGCGCCCACGATCTCCTCGACGGAGAGGTAGGCCCGCACGGGATGCCCGGGTTCGCCGATCTCGTAGGCCTCGTCGGCCTTCAGCCGGTGCAGCGAGTTGCGGTCCTCGTGCGGGAACACGGCGACCGTGCGGGCACCGAGTTCGTAGCCCGCCCGGAACGCGCGAATCGCGATCTCTCCACGGTTGGCGACCAGCACCTTGCGGAACATCCTGGATTCCCTTCAGCTGCCTGGCGGCGACGAACACCATGGTGTCAGCCATGCGCTGCCGTACGTCGCGGCAACATTAGGGGGTGCCCGCGCGTGTCGAAGTGCGAAAAGCGTCACATTGACGCGGTCGGGCGTGCGGGGGCCGGGCCGTCAGAAGCGGCAGTGCAGCGGAGGGTCGAAGACCGGTGGCGGGGCGGCGAGGGCGGCGCGGATCGATTCTTCCAGGACCGAATGGGGCGAGCCGTCGGTGCGGTCGAGGCGCAGGGGCGCGGTGAGGCCCGCCTCGGTGTTGCTGATGAAGCGGGGCGGCCCGGTGTGTTTGAAGCCCCGGGTGTGGAAGAGGAAGGGGTGGGCGAGGACGACGTCGCCGGCGCGGCCGGTCAGCTCGGTGACGTTGCCCAGCGGCTCGGCCAGGACGAGGTCGAACAGTTGGCGGTGGCCGAGGCCTTCGGGGTGCCGGGCGAGGACGTGTGCGGTACGGCGGTGGCTGCCCTCGGCGATCAGGGTGCCGCCGCCGGAGGGTGCGACGTCGGAGAACAGGCCGATGAGGAGCAGACCCTGGTGGGGGGCGTCGAGGGTGTGGCGGAACCAGTTCCCGTCGATGTGCCAGCCCTCCACCGGAAGGCTCCCCGGCGGCAGGGCGGCTCCGTGGGCGAAGTTCACGGGCCAGAATCCCCAGTCGCGGTCCCCGCGCCAGCGGCCGCGGCCGACCAGTTCCTCGACGGCCCGGGCGAGCACGTCGGGGAAGCAGGCGCGTACGGCGGCGCTGTCGAGACGTTCCTCGATGTCGTACGCGGGGGGCCAGGTGCTCGGGTCGCCGTGGACGATGCCCGCCTTCTCACGCATGCGGCGCCAGACGGCGGCGCGGGCCGCTGCTGCGCGCCGCTCGTCGAACACCCCGCGGAGCACGCAGTAGCCGCGCTCGGTGAAGTCCGCCAGGTCGGTGTTGGTGAGGACGGTCATCGCGTCACCAGTAGAGGAGCCAGTGGCCGTCGCACCAGACACCGTGCCCCTGGAGGGTGAGGCGTTCGTCGCCGGGCCGGACGGCGCTGCTGGGGGCGACCTGATGCAGGACGTGCCCGGAGTGGACGTACAGGTGTCCGGGTGTGTAGGGGACGTACCGCAGGGTGTGAAAGCGTTTCAGGTCCGCCGCGCTCTCCACCCAGCCGCGTGCGAGGGAGCGGCGGAAGTCCTGGTACGTCGCCTCCCAGAGGTTCAGTCCGCCGCCGGCCGCGGGTACCCGCAGCGGCAGGGTGAACGACAGCAGCCGGTCGGTGTCGGTGCCCGGCGGCCAGTCGAACGCCTCGTACTGGAGGTCGAAGTGCACGGGCGCCTGGGGCCTGGTGAAGATGGCGGCCTCCAGCCAGATGTGGAAGCCGGGCAGTGCCAGGTGCTCCGGGTAGTGGACGGGTGCGTCGAGGTGGTCGGTGAGGGCCTTGCCCACCACGTCGTACAGATCCCCGAAGTGCGTCCGCAGCAGCGCCCGCGAGCCCACCCCGTGGCGCTGGTAGTGGCCGCTCTCCGGGCGTTCGGCCACGTCGAGGTAGCTCGGCGTGCCGAGGGTGAGGAACGCGGGCGGGTCGCCGCCGCGCGCGATCCAGTGCTCCCGCAGGGCGTACACACGCTCCCGTACGTCGTCGCTGCCTTCGGCGGTGAGCAGCGGAAGGTCCGTGATCACGCGGTTCCTCCCGTCAGCAGGCGGAGCAGCGAGGTGGTGACGGCGCCGTCGAGTCTGCGGTCGTACCAGTCGTATCCGGGCATCGGGTTGGCCTCCAGGCACCAGTACGTGCCGGCCGTGTCCCGTTTGAGGTCCCAGCCGGCGAAGGCGAGCCCGAGGGCGCGGGTGCCGGCGGTGATCCGTGTGGCGAGGCCGTCGGGCAGGTCGTGGGGCCGGAACTCGACCTCCTGCGGAGGTGCGGTGCGGTAGTCGACGGCCGAGGACACCGCCTCCTCGGCATGCAGTTCGTCGCCGACGACGTGCACGCGGACGTCGCTGCCGGACACATAGCGCTGCAGGTGCACCGGTCCCTGATGGGGCACGAAGTCGTCGAACTCCTCGGGTGCCACGAGCCTGCTGTCGGCCCGGACGCCGGACAGTGCCTTCACGATGGCCGGACCGCTGCCGGCGAACGCGCGCAGTCTGCCGGGGTCGGAGCTGGTCAGGCTCTCCGGTACGTCGAAGCCGTGGCGGGCCAGCGTGACCTCGTGCAGCGGCTTGGAGCCGTTGTCGCCGGCCGCACCGGGACGGTTGGCGACGACGCCGGGCACGCGGTCGAGCCAGGCGGTGAGCGATGCCATCAGGCTCCGCCAGCGCACGGTGCGCGCGGCGTCCTCCTCGAAGGCGGACAGGTCCGCAAGCCGGCAGAAGTAGCCGTCCGCCGGATCGAGGTCGTAGCGCTGGTCGCCGACCACCATCCAGCTGTCCCCGTCGTCGGGCAGCGCGAGGCGCCAGGCTCCGTCGCGCACCAGGTCGCCGAGGTCGACGAGGGTGACCGGGGCGGACCGGTCGGCGGCCTCGGCCGTGAAGTGGGCGAGGGTTCCGTCCGTGGCGATCCCGACCGCGTAGATCATGGGAACAGCACCTCCATGAGCCGGGGCCCGAGACCGAGCCAGACCATGCGCAGCTGCTGCAGGGCGGGGAACGGCTCCACGTGCACCAGGCGGGCCGCGGCGGCTCCGTCCGTGACCCGCCAGACGAGGGCGGCGAGGTCCAGTTCCAGGGCGGCCGCCGCGGCGACGCTGCGGGATTCCAGGGCGAGGTGGTCGAGGTCGGCGGTGGTGCAGCGCCAGGCCCGGTCGCCGAGGACGACGACCGTCTCCATGGCGGGGTCGGCGTCCGACCAGCGCGCGCGGTAGGGGCCGGTGCCGGGTGGCCGCTCGGGCCAGCGGCGGGCGCGGAGCGTGCCGAGGTCCTCGACCCAGAAGGCCTCGCCCTCCGGGCTCCCCGGCCGCGGATAGTCGAAGGAGAACAGTTCGCTGTCGCCCGACTCGCCTGCGCGGTGCTCGGTGACCGCGGCGGAGCGCATGGTGCGGCCGGCCACCAGTGCGGACGAGGGGCGGTTGATCACGGGGGCGGGCGTGAGCGCCGCGACCGCCCAGAGCTGGGCGAGGCATTCCCCCAGGTGGAACTCCGCGTCGAAGCCGATCCGGCGCCCGGGCGGTGACGGCAGCAGGAGCACCAGTGGAACGACGGGGTCGACCGTGGCCGTGCCCGCGCGGGTCGCGACGGTGAACAGCTGCGCCGCGTCGAAGACATCGAGGACGGCCGCCGAACGGCCCTGTTCCCGCACGTAGTCGGCGGTTTCCACTGCGATGGGGTCCTGCGGATCGGCCACCACGATCAGGTCCGCCGGGGCGGCGGCCTCGGTCGGCCGCGGTTCGGATGACGTCCGGGGTTCAGATGACAAGGCCGCGCTCCCGCAGGAACCGGCTCGCCCGGGAGGCGCGCAGGACGGCCAGGACGTCGTCGCCTGCTTCGGCCGGCCCGGCCTTCATGCCTTCCGCCGGCTCCGCCGGTCGTGCGGCGAGCGGCACGGTGCGCTCGGCCGGGGTCCAGGCGCCGTCCGTGCCGTCCTTGGAGTCCTTGAAGTCCTTGCTGTCCTTCGTGTCCTTGCGGTCCTTCACGTCCTTGCTGTCCTTGAGGTCCTTCAGGTCCTTGTAGTCCTTGAAGTCCTTGCGGTCCTTGTAGTCCTTGAACTCCTTACCGTCCTTGAAGTCCTTGAAGCTCTTGGCCTGGAGGTCCGGTATCTCCTCCGCCTCGGGGACGGCCGGCCCGGGTTCGGCGGCGGCCTCCAGGGGCGTCGGCCGCCACAGGCGGGCGAGCAGGTCACGGCGGTGGGCCGCCTTCAGGAACGGCATCACCCTGGCCTCGTCGATCGTCCATGTCATGAGCGGGGCCCCTCCTCGGTCGGGTCCGGGTGGGCGCGGTAGCGCCTCAGTGCTTCGGCCAGTGCGCGCTGTGCGGTCGCGTGATGCGGGTTCAGATTGCAGATGAGGTGGTCGACACCGAGATCCCGGTAGCCGGCGAACCCGTCGGCCAGCTCTGCGGGGGTGCCCGTGAGGACCGGGGCGCGGGGGTCGGGGCAGGCGGCCCGGCCGGCGGGTACGACGTTCACGCCGACGGTGATCCGGAGGGTCGACGGGTCGCGGCCGGCGTCGGCGCAGGCGGTCCGCACGGTGTGCAGTGCCGTCTCGAACGTGTCCGGGGCCCCGAACCAGCAGCCGTTCCACAGGTCGGCGTAGCGGGCGGTCGCCCGCAGCATGCGCGGTCCGGAGCCGCCGACCAGGAGGGGCGGACCCTCGGGGCGCACGCCGCGCGGGCGGAGTTCACCGCCCCGGGCCCAGGAGTAACGGCCGTTGAATTCCGCCTTTCCGGTGCGCAGCAGTGACAC
The DNA here is from genome assembly GCF_040630895.1 of Streptomyces sp. NPDC005728. Taxonomy (NCBI): domain Bacteria; kingdom Bacillati; phylum Actinomycetota; class Actinomycetes; order Kitasatosporales; family Streptomycetaceae; genus Streptomyces; species Streptomyces sp. NPDC005728. The sequence goes on along the minus strand of NZ_JBEXYL010000099.1, from coordinate 19,874 downwards.
GATGATCTGCAGTGCCTCTTCGAAACGGGCCACGCGGTGATCGAAATCGAGACCGAACGCCTCGAATTCCGGCCGGTGCCAGCCGGCACCCAGTCCCAGAATGAGACGGCCGTTGCTCAGAGAGTCGAGCGTCACCACCATTTTGGCGAGGACGGCCGGATTCCGGAAAGCCGTGCACAGGACGAGGGTGCCGAGCTGAATACGCGACGTGGCCTCGGCGAGCGCGCTGAGTATGGTCCAGCATTCCCAGATGCCCTCGGCGGGTTCCGTCCCGTCGCGGAAGAGCAGGTGGTCGAAGCACCAGAGGGAGTCGAAGCCGGCTGCTTCGGCCTGCCGGGCGAGGGCTCTTATCTCTTCGTAGGAAGGCTGTTTGGCGGGGGATTCCGCCAAGGGCAGAGTGACGCCGACCTTCATGGACCCCCCGAGCCGTGAATTGGGTCACTGCAGGCAACGGCGCGAGCGTAGCAGCGGGGGATCGGAGATCGCCATGCCCGGAAGTCGGTGATATTTCCGGGAAAGGTTTCTGATGATTCTTGGGAAGCGTGATCCTGTCGGTCCGGACTAACGTTCGAGGAAAGGCACGGAAACTTCCCGGGCGGAATTTTCGGGACGGACGGCGGGCGTCAGCGCGGGCAGAGGTGCGGGCTCCACGGGAGCGGGCTCCGCCGGAGCGGGCTCCACGTTCCTGCGCCGCGGCAGCAGGGGCCGTACGACACGCCTCGACAGCAGGGACCGTACGACGTACTCCGGCAGCAGGGACCGTACGGCGGCCCGCACTTGCTCTCCGCGGCCGCGCAGGAGGCCCAGCACGATCGCGGTGCCCACCGCGATCAGGTGCTCCCGGCCCGCGAGGTTCGGGACCGCGATGGACTCCCACACCATGGAGCCGCCGGTCAACATGAACACCACAGGGGCACGCCGGACGACCGCCAGATAGGTGAACAGGCCCACGACGGCCGCCGAGGGTCCGGTGTCGAGCACCGCCCCGCACTCGGGCGGCAGTCCGAACCCCCACCAGCCCGGGCCGAGCGCGATCATCAGGCGGGCGGTGAAGGTGCCGGCCAGGGTGGTGACGTAGGCGATGGCCAGCGTCCGGCGCCTGCCGAGGGCCAGTTCGGCGAGTGCGAAGGCCAGGAACAGCTGGGTGATGCCCGCCCATACCGGCAGGTCCAGTGCCGGGACGTACAGCGACACCGGGGTGCGCAGCAGGGACAGCCACAGCGGCAGGTCGGCCTTGACGCCGCCGAGCCTCGTCACCCACAGTGCTCCGGTCGGCCGCTGGGCGAGATCGTGGAAGAAGATGACGCCGAAGGCGGCGACGAACGCCAGCACCAGTCCGGACAATCCGCGCCGCGTGAGCCGTCGCAGCGGGTCGACGACGATGGCGTGCCACTCCGCCCGCAGTGTCCGCCCGGTGAACCAGGTGAGGCGCGCGAGCAGGGCACGGACCTGGTCCGCAGACCCGGCGGCGCTCCCCTCGACGCTCATGAGGCACGGCAGCCCGTCGCCGCCCGCTCCCCCGACACGTACACCGCCCCCTTCGCCCCGCTTCCGGCGCCTCCGACCCCTCCGCGCGGGCCGCCCGACCCGGCGCTCACAGTTCAGCGAGCGGGGGGCCGGTCGTCAAGATTCATCCGCCCTGCGCCGCCGTGACAAGAATCGGGCGCACCGGAGGCAACCTGTCCGGCTTCGGAATCGTCGCCCCATCGGAGGCGAGGTGGGTCAGAGGGTCCCGAGGCGCCCGGTTCATGACCAAGGACGCCCAAGGCACACGTTCGACCGTTCACTCTATGGAATGACACCGGAATCTCTCAGATTCGATCACCAACTCTCGTATAGTGACCGGCAGTTCACTCTCGATAGTCACTCGACTTCGTACGCGCCCCTGCTCGACCCCCTGTCGCGAGGACCAGACCGGACCGATGACCGCGCCCACGCATCCCGGCGACCGACCTTCCCTCCGCACGCTCGCTTCCGCCCTCGCCGCGTCCGGTGTGCTGTCGGCACTCGCGCTCTTCGCGGCCGTGTCCACCGCGCCGGACGCCGTGCGCGCACCGCTCGTCTGGGGTGGGGGTACGGCGGCGGTGGTGCTCTGTGCGGCCGTGACCGCGGCAGCCCACTCGGGGCACGCCGCGCGCGACAGACGGCGCAGACTGGAGAGCGCGACGCGGGACATCGGCCGACTCCTCCAGCAGCAGGCCCACGCGTCCGAGGAGACACGCCGTGAACAGCAGCGGTTCATCGACGAACTTGCCGGACAGCAGGCGGAGTTCGCGGCCGAGCAGGCCCGGGTCACCGAGGCGGGCACAGCGGAGCTGGACCGGCTGCGCCGCGAACGCAACGGGCTGGCCGAGGAGTTGGAGCGGGCCCGGCGCGAGCGGGCCACGGCGCTCGCCTCGACCTCCCACACCGCCGCCCGTCTGCAGGCGCTCGCCACGGCGACCCTCGCCGATCTGCGCGCGATGGAGGACCGGCACACCGACGAGGACGTCCTCGCCAACCTTCTCCACCTGGACCATCGCACCGCCCAGGCCGGCCGGCTCGCCGACTCCATCGCCGTACTGACCGGGGCGCGTTCGGGGCGCCGGTGGGCGCGGCCCATCGGGATGGAGTCCGTGCTGCGCGGTGCGATGGGCAGGATCGCCGGCTACCAGCGGGTGCGGATCCACTCGGTCGGCGAGGCCGCCGTCGCCGGACACGCTGCCGAGGGCGTGATGCACGCGCTCGCCGAACTCCTGGACAACGCGGCGAACTTCTCGCCCCCGACGGCCGAGGTGCACGTCTACGTCGAGGTGGTGCCGGCCGGGGTCATCGTGTCCGTGGAGGACAGCGGCCTGGTGATGGGGGACGTGCAACTGCGCCGTGCCGAGCGGGCGGTCGCCGGTGACGTCTCGGAGCTGGGCGGTCTGACCGGCACCCGGCTCGGGCTCGCCGTGGTCGGCCGGCTCGCCCGCAAACACGGCCTGAAGGTGTCCTTCCGGCCGTCGGCACGCGGAGGCACGGGCGTGCTGATGCTCATCCCGCAGGAGATCCTCACTGGCCCCGCCATGCCCCGGCCAGCGGCTGCCGCGACGGCAAGGCCGGCCGACCCGACCGCTCCCTCCGGGCCGACCACTCCTGCGGACCCCGCTCCGGTCCACGAGTTCCCCGCGCCGACCGCCGACGAGGGTTCCGACGGCCCGGCCGGGCTGCCCAGGCGGCGACGCGGCCGCACCCTCGCCGAGGCCGAACGGTTCCGGTCGGCACCCCGGTCCGCCGAACAGCGGCCCGCACCGGGCACCGCCGAGGCCCGCGTCACCCGCTTCCACACCTTCCGCAAGTCCGTCCGCCCCACCACCGCGCCCGACCACCAGTCCGGACCGGGCCAGGCCACACCCCCACGGGACGCCCCTCCGAACACCCAGCCACCGGCCTCCGCCCACGACACCGCACCGGACAACCCCTCAACAGCCTCCGCCCACGGCACGGTGCCGGACACCCACACACCCGCCTCCGCCCACCGCACGGTGCCGGACAGCCCGTCAACGGCCTCCACCCACAACACCACGCCGAACAACCCCTCAACGCCCTCCGCCCGCGCCCACAGCACCGTGCCGGACAACCGCTCGGCCGGCTCGCTGCGTGGCAGCGCCTCCCCTGCCGCCGCCGGACGCCCTGCCACCTCCGCGCGCGACACCACCCCGGGCGACCACACGGCCGCACCTCCAGACAACGGTCCGGCCGCACCCCCTCACCACGCCGCTGAGAACGCCGCTGAGCCCGAGCACGGCTCGCCCGCCTCCTCTCCCTCTCACTCGCACGCGCACCCGGAAGGCGACGCCACTTCATGACCGGCCCGAGCACCGCCGACGACACGCTCACCTGGCTCCTGGAGGGCCTGTTGGAGAGGACTCCGGGGACGCGGCACGCGCTCGTGCTGTCCCGGGACGGGCTGAAGCTGTGCCGCTCCCCGGAGTTGAGCGTGGACCGGGCCGACCAGCTCGCCGCGATCGCCGCCGGGATCCAGTCACTGTCGCGCGGGGCGTCGGTCGAGTTCGGCGACGGCAGCGGAGGCGTGCGCTCGGCGATGGCCGAGTTCTACGGGGGTGTGCTGTTCATCGTCGAGGCGGGCCAGGGCGCCCACCTGGCCGTGGTGGCGACGGAGGACGCGGACGCCGGCGTCGTCGGGCACACCATGAGCGAGCTGGTCGAGCAACTCGGCGAGCATCTGACCGCACTGCCCCGTACGTCATGAGCCGCCCCGGCAGGGACGACGCTCCCGACCGTCTCTACACCCTCACCCAGGGCCGCACCAGGGGCGGCCCCGACAACCCCTTCGACCTGGTCACGCTGGTCGTCGCCGAGTCGGAGCCGGTGGCGGGCATGCAGTCGGAGCACGCGGCGATCCTGCGGATGACCGAGTTCCCCGCCTCGGTGGTCGAGATCGCCGCCGAGCTGCGCCTGCCCGTCGGCATCACCAAGGTGCTGCTGTGCGACCTGCTCACGGCGGGCCGCGTCAGCGCCCGCCATCCGCGTCGTCTGGCCATCGCGGACCCCGCCATCCTGGAGCAGGTGATCGTTGGACTCCGCAACCTCTGACGCGCGCGACCGGCACACCCGTCCGTCCCCGCCTGCGGCCCTGCCCCGACAGGAGTTCGTGTGACCCCCGACGCCGTCCCGCTGACCGGACCCCGGTTCCGGACCGAACCCGCCCGTCTGTACCGGGAGATGCGGCGCGACCACGGCGCCGTGGTCCCGGTGCTGCTCGACGGTGACGTCCCGGCCTGGCTGGTGCTGGGCTACCGCGAGCTGCACCAGGTGACCGGCGATCCGGTGCTGTTCAGCCGGGACTCCGACCTGTGGAACCAGTGGGGGAACATCCCCGCCGACTGGCCGCTGCTGCCGATGATCGGCCGCCAGCAGCCGTCGATCCGCTACACCGTCGGCGAACGGCACCGGCAGCGCGCCGCGATGATCGGCAACGCGCTGGAGTCGGTGGATCCCCTCGAACTGCGGGGCCACGCCGAGCGGTTCGCGGACGAGCTGATCGACGCGGTCTGCGCCGCGGGCGAGACCGATCTGGTCGCGCACTACGCGCTGCTGCTGCCGGTGCGGGTCATCACCCGGCTGTTCGGCTTCCCGGACGAGGACGGGCCCGGTCTGGTCACGGCCCTCAACGACATGATCGACGGCCGGGAGCGGGCGCTCACCGGACAGGCCCATCTGGCCGCCTCCATCGGGCAGTTGCTCGCCGAGCGCAGGAAGGAGCCGGCGCGCGACGTGGTCTCCCGGATGCTCGCCGACGACGGCGGGTTCACGGACGAGGAGATCGCGCAGGACCTGATGGTGATGATGGCGGCCGGGCACCAGCCGACCGCCGACTGGATCGGCAACTCGCTCAGGCTGATGCTCACCGACGACCGGTTCGCCGCCTCCCTGTTCGGCGGCCGCAGCAGTGTCGCCGAGGCGATGAACGAGGTGCTGTGGGAGGACACGCCCACCCAGAACGTGGCCGGCCGCTGGGCCGCCCGCGACACCCGCCTCGGCGACCGCGGCATACGCGCCGGCGACCTGCTGCTGCTCGGTCTGCAGGGCGCCAACTCCGATCCGCAGGTCCGCACCGACCCCTCCGCGCTGACCGGGGGCAACCACGCGCACTTCTCGTTCGGGCACGGCGAGCACCGCTGTCCGTTCCCGGCGCAGGAGATCGCCGAGGTGATCGCACGGACCGCCATCGAGGTCGTCCTGGACCGGCTGCCCGACGTCGACCTGGCGGCGCCCGCCGACTCCCTCGCCCGCCGCCCCTCGCCCTGGCTGCGCGGGCTGACCGAGTTGCCCGTGCGGTTCACCCCGACCTCTGCCCCGGGTGGCACGCCACGATGACGACCGGAACCGAAGAAGCCCGGATCGCCCTCGACCCCTTCGTCACCGACCTGGACGTCGAGAGCGCGGCGCTGCGCGCGGCGGGCCCGCTCGCCGCCGTGGAACTGCCGGGCGGCGTCCCGGTCTGGGCCGTCACCCACCACGCGGAGGCCGGGGCGCTGCTCACCGACCCGCGTCTGGTGAAGGACATCGACGTCTGGGGCGCCTGGCAGCGGGGCGAGATCCCGGCGGACTGGCCGCTGATCGGCCTCGCCGACCCGGGCCGCTCCATGCTCACCGTGGATGGCGCCGATCACCGCCGCATGCGCACGCTGGTCGCGCAGGCGCTCACCCCGCGCCGGGTCGTGCGGTTGCGGGAACGGATCGAGAAGCTGGCGCAGGACCTGCTCGACGCGCTGCCCACCGGCGCGGAGGCCGTGGACCTCAAGGCGGCCTTCGCCTACCCGCTGCCCATGTACGTGGTCGCCGACCTCATGGGCATCGAGGAGGCGCGGCTGCCCCGGCTGAAGGTGCTGTCCGAGAACTTCTTCTCCACGCAGACCCCGCCCGCGGAGGTCGTCGCGACCCTCACCGAGCCGGCGCGGATCACGGCGGAGACGGTGGCGGCGAAGCGGGCCGAGCCGGGCGACGACCTGACCAGTGCCCTGATCCTGGCCTCCGAGGACGGCGACCACCTGACGGACGAGGAGATCGTCTCCACCCTCCAGCTGATGGTCGCGGCCGGCCACGAGACCACGAGCTCCCTGATCGTGAACGCCATGGTCAACCTGTCCGCCCACCCCGACCACCTGTCCGCCCGCCCCGACCAGAGGGAGCTGGTGCTGTCCGGGGAGGCGGAATGGCCGGCGGTGATCGAGGAGACGCTGCGCCACGCCACCCCGACCTCGCACGTCCTGATCCGCTTCGCGGCCGAGGACGTGCCGGTGGGTGACAAGGTGATCCCGGCCGGGGACGCGCTGATCGTGTCGTACGGTGCGATAGGCCGCGACGAGAACGCGCACGGCCCGCGCGCCGGCGAGTTCGACATCACGCGGGAGTCGAGGAACCGTCACATCTCCTTCGGACACGGCCCGCACGTGTGCCCCGGCGCGACGCTGTCCCGTCTGGAGGCGGGCGTCGCGCTGCCCGCCCTGTACGCCCGCTTCCCCGGCCTGGAGCCGGCGGTGCCTGCCTCGGAGCTGCGAAACAAGCCGGTGGTGACGCAGAACGACCTGTTCGAGCTGCCCGTCCGTCTGAACGGCTGAGTTGACTTCGAGTGCGCTCCAAGTCATAGCGTCGCAGACATCCCGGCGCACGAAGGCCAGGCCCGCCCGGCTTCCCCCACGGGATGCCGGGTGCCGCAATCCGTCGCTGGATGGATGAGGGGCTTCGTGCCGTCGGCAATGACGATCCATCGTGCAGGAAAGGCTGGGACACGACATGCGACAGCGCAGTCTGCGGGACCTCCAGGTATCGGCCATCGGCCTCGGGTGCATGGGTATGTCCGCCTTCTACGGCACCACGGACCAGGACGAGGGCATCGCGACGATCCGGCGTGCCCTGGAACTCGGCATCGACTTCCTCGACACCGCACAGCTGTACGGCCCGCTCACCAACGAGTCGCTGGTGGGCGAGGCGATCCGGGGACACCGCGACGAGTACGTGATCGCCACCAAGTTCAACTACCGGATGGATGACGCCGTGCCGGGCGACATGAGCACGATCGGCCGGCAGGACGGCTCAGCGGAGCATGTCCGCAGCTCCGTGCACGGCTCGCTGGAGCGGCTCGGCACGGACCGCATCGACCTGTACTACCAGCACCGGGTCGACCCCGAGGTGCCCATCGAGGAGACGGTGGGCGCACTGGCCGAGCTGGTCACCGAAGGCAAGGTCCGGTACATCGGACTGAGCGAGGCGAGCGCGGAGACCATCCGGCGCGCCCATGCCGTCCATCCGGTCACCGCGGTGCAGAGCGAGTACTCGCTGTGGTCGCGGGACGTGGAGGCCGAGGTGCTGCCCGCCTGCCGGGAACTCGGCATCGGTTTCGTCCCCTACTCGCCGCTCGGCCGCGGTTTCCTCGCCGGGCGCTTCTCCTCCCCCGACGAGCTGGACGAGAACGACTACCGCCGTACCAGCCCCCGCTTCACGGACGCCAACGTCGAGGCGAACCTCCGGCTGGCGGCGAAGGTGAAGGAGATCGCCGCGGAGAAGGGCGTGACCCCGGCCCAGCTGGCCATCGCCTGGGTGCTGGCGCAGGGTGAGGACCTGGTCCCGATCCCGGGGACCAAGCGCCGTACCTACCTGGAGCAGAACGCGGCCGCGGTCGACATCGAGCTGACCAAGGAGGACCTCGCCCGCATCGACGCGGAGCTGCCCGAGGCGGCGGGCGAGCGCTACGACGAGGCCGGGATGCGGTCGGTGAACCGCTAGCGTCGCCGCCATGAGGGTCCCCTGCCGTGCGGGCAGGGGACCCTGCGCGTCGTACGAGCGCGTCCGTGGGCCGGCGGCCCGGTCAGGCCGCCGGTTCGCGGGCCGTGCGGGCTGCCGTCGCCAGGTCCAGGTCCGTGGTCTCCGGGGCGAGGAACTGGGAGACCAGTCCGCCGACGGCGAGGACGGCGGCGCCGGCGAAGAGCACGAAGCGGGCGCCGAAGTGGTCCAGGCCCATCGGCAGCAGGAAGGTGCCGATGGCGGCGCCGACCCGGCTCATCGCGGTGGCGAAGCCGACGCCCGTGGCGCGCAGGGAGGTCGGGAAGACCTCCAGCGGGTAGACGGCGGTCAGCGCGCTGGAGGCTGCGTTGAGGAAGATGAAGAACAGGAAGCCACCGACGATGACGGGCGTGGACGAGGGCCGCAGCGCGACCAGGGCGAGGCAGCCCGCCGTGATCCAGAAGGGCGGGATCAGCAGTCTGCGGCGGCCGATGCGGTCCACGACCAGACAGCCCACGGTGACGCCGGCGACGGCGGTGAAGGAGTAGACGAGCAACGCCGCGACGGCGTTGTCGCCCATGTTCAGGGCGTCGAAGACCTGGGTCCAGAAGGTGCCGATGGCGAAGTACGGCAGCACCAGGGCGGCCCAGAACACGCTCGCGAAGACCGTGCTGCGCAGGTACCGGCGGCTGAACAGGGCGCGGAACCCGGCGCGTTGGCCCATGGCGCTCTCGTCCAGCTCGGCACGGACGTCGACCTCGATGCCGTACTTGGCGATGAGTTCCTCGGCCTCCTCACGGCGGCCCTTGCTCAGCAGCCAGCGCGCCGACTCCGGGATGCCGCCGCGCAGGGCCACGCAGACCAGGGCGATCACCGCGCTGCTGGCAAGGGTCCAGCGCCAGCCGCCCTGGACGTCGGCGAAGACGGCGCCGACGACCGTGGCGAGGGCGTAGCCGACGTACCAGCTGATCTCGAGGCTGGCGAGCAGGCGGCCGCGGCCCTTGCGGGGTGCGTACTCGGACAGCAGCGGGGCGCCGATGGCGTACTCGCCGCCGATCGCGATGCCCATCACCAGGCGGATGAGGAAGAGCTGGAGGCCGTCGGTGACGAAGAACTGGAGCACCGAGCCGATCAGGAAGATGAGCATGTCCACGAGGAACACGGGGCGCCGGCCGAAGCGGTCGGCGAGCCGGCCGAAGAGCGGGCCGCCGAGGAAGATGCCGATCAGGGGCGAGGCGCCGACCAGGCCCTCCATCACGGTGGACAGGTGCAAGTCGGCGGTGAGGGCGGTCATCGCCATGCCGATGCCGCCGATGATGTAGCCGTCGATGCCCTCGCCGATCTGCGTGGCGAGCTTCAGTTTGGTGTGCAGGCGGCGGCGTTCGCGCAGCAGCTCCGGGGGCGGTGGAGCGTCCGGGAGATCGAACTGGTGTTCAGTCGCAGGCGTCGTTGCCATGAGCGGTCCTTGTCTGGGGACGTGCGGATCCGGGGGACGTACGAAGGGTCAGTCGGTGGGCCAGTCCAGGGCGATGTACTGCGTCTCCAGAAACGCCTCGATGCCCTCGCGGCCGCCCTCCCGGCCGAGGCCGGACTGCTTGACTCCGCCGAAGGGGGCGGCCGGGTCGGACAGCAGGCCCCGGTTGAGCCCGACCATGCCGGCCTCCAGGCGTTCGGCGAGGCGCAGTGCGCGGGCGACGTCGCGGGAGTAGACGTAGGCGGCGAGGCCATGGACGCTCGCGTTGGCTCGGGCGAGGACCTCGTCCTCGTCGGTGAAGGTGGAGAGGGGGGCCACCGGTCCGAAGACCTCCTCGTGGAGGATGCGGGCGTCGTCGGGGACGTCGGTGAGGACCGTCGCGGGGTGGTAGAAGCCGGGGCCGCCGGGCACGGTGCCCTCGACGGCGACCTTCGCGCCGCGTGCGACGGCGTCGTCGACGAGGGAACGGATCTTGTCGACGGCGGCCCGGTTGATCATCGGGCCGAGAGTGACGCCCTCCGCGAGACCGGGTCCGGTGCGTACGGCGGCCATGGCGGCGCCGAACTTCTCGGTGAACTCGGCGGCGACGTCGGCGTGGACGTAGAACCGGTTGGCGGCGATGCAGACCTCGCCGCCGCCGCGCATCTTGGCGTCCATCGCGCCGCGTACGGCGGCGTCGACGTCTGCGTCCGCGCACACGACGAAGGGCGCGTTGCCGCCCAGTTCCATCGTCACGTTGACGACGTTCGCCGCGGCCTGTTCCAGCAGGAGCCGGCCGGTCGCGGTGGAGCCGGTGAAGGAGAACTTGCGCACACGCTGGTCGCCCAGCCAGGCGGAGACGACCTGGGGTGCGCGGTCGGTGGGCAGGACGTTCAGCAGGCCGTCGGGCAGTCCGGCCGCGGCGAGCAGGGCGGCCACCGCGAGCGCGGTGAGCGGGGTCTCGGGGGCCGGCTTGAGCAGGACGGGGCAGCCGGCCGCGAGGGCCGGGGCGATCTTGCGCGTGGCCATGGCGGCCGGGAAGTTCCACGGTGTGACGAACGCGGTGACGCCGACCGGGTGCCTGCGCACGACATGCCGGTAGCCGCCGCCCGGGGCGTCCGCGAAGGAGGACCCGACACGGACGGCCTCCTCGGCGAACCAGCGGAAGAACTCGGCCGCGTAGCCGACCTCGGCGAGCGCGTCCCGGTATGCCTTGCCGTTCTCCAGGACGATCAGCCGGGCCAGCGTCTCGCGGTGCTCCCGCATCAGCCCGAAGGTGTCGTGCAGGATCTCCGAGCGGCGCCGGGCCGGGGTGGCCCGCCAGCCGGCCGCGGCTTCCTGAGCCCCCTCCAGCGCGGCGCGGGCGTCCTCGGCGCCGGCCGCGGACACCCAGCGCACCTGCTCGCCGGTGGCCGGGTCGTACACGGGATAGGTCCGCCCGTCGGCGGCCGGGAGCCAGCGGCCGCCGCGGAACACGTCACCGTCGGCGAGCGGAGCCTTGGCGAGGGCGTCGATGCCGGCGAGGTTCATGAGCTGCTCTTTTCTCCGTTCCGGACGGGGGTCCGTCCGATGCGCGGTGAATTTACGAGCGCGTCATACGGCCGACAAGGCCACTCCGGCGGATCGCAATGGGGGTTGCTGTGAGGGCAACTCCCCGATCAAGGTCGGGAGTACGGCCTCAGGTGAGCCGCGCTCCCGGTGCCGAGGTGCGACGGGGCTCCCAGCCCAGCAGCGTCGACACCCGCGCCGCCGCCCGCGCTGTCGTACGCCCGGCCTCGTCCAGGCGTTCGCCGAGGCGGGACTTGGGTGCGGAGATGTTCAGGGCGGCGACGACCCGGCCGCGGAAGTCCCGTACCGGGGCGGACACACCGACCAGGCCCGCCTCGAACTCCTCGTCGACACCGGCGTATCCGCGCCGCTTGGCCTGCTGGATCAGCGCCCACAGCTCGGGGACGGGCAACTCTCCGGAGGTGCCGAAGCGGACGTACAGCTCGTCGGGTGTGGCGTCGGCCAGCAGGACGCGGCCCGCCGAGGTCTGCCAGGCGGGCACCCCGCGCCCCTCCCAGCCGTGGACGCGGAAGGAGTGACCGGAGACCGAGAGGAGGGTGAGGACCTCACGGTCGCTGAGCACGCACAGGTGGCTGGTCTCCTCGAGGTCGGCCGACAGCGCGTGCATCACCGGCTCCGCGACCCGCACCAGACGGCTTTCGGAGGTACGGGCGACGAGTGAGAACAGGCGCCACCCCAGGCGGTACTCCAGGGTGTCGGGGTCCCGTTCCACGATCCCCTCGGCAGCCAGGGCCTTCAGGGCCCGGGAGATCTGGGTCTTCTCTCGGCCCACCAGCTGGGCCAGCCGGACCACACCGAGGCCGCCGGCGTGCTGGGCCTCGTCGGAGGCGAGGGCCTCCAGCAGATCGATGTCCCGGCGCAGGCCGTGCCCGCGCGCGGGCGAGGAAGTGTCCGTCACGCGCGTCATCCTAGGCGCGTCGTGCGGCAAAAGAACCCCCAGGTCAGCCTAGGAGTTGTCAGGAGAGCAACCGGCATTTCGATTCCCGCGACCGCCTTGCCGACCCCCGGCGCCGGACCTAGATTCGCCGCATCGGGCCGGATGAACTGCTCCGAATGCGAGGTTCGTCCCAGGCCCGCCGTCCCCCATCCCCGAGGTCCAGGAGCTCCGATGTCCGCCGCGGATTCTCCCTCCCGCCCACCCGGCTTCGCCGTGCACGCGCTGATCGGCGAGTCCTTCGTCGGTGCCGGCGCGAACGCCGCGCACACCAACGTCGTGATCGGCCGCAAGGGCGGCCCGGTCGAGACGGCCTGGGCCACCGCGCTGGCCACGCCGAGCGCGGGGCACGTGCCGTTCGTGACCGTCGTACGGCCGTCGGTGCCGGTGAAACCGCTGACGCTGTTCGTGACCAAGGCCGCCGCCGGGAGCGAGCCGCACCAGCGGGCCACCTGGGGCAGTGCCCAGGCGGGCCTCGCGCAGGGCGTCGCGGACGCGGTGGCCGAGGGGCTGATCCCGGCCGAGGAGGTGGAAGAGCTGCTGGTCATCGCGGCGGTGTGGGTCAACCCGGCGGTCGACGACCTGGACCTCTCCTTCCGGAACCAGCGGACCGCCGCGTACGGAGCGATCCGCGCGGCCGTGACGCGGACGCCGTCGGTCGCCGACGTCCTGGCCGCCGCCGAGGAGGGTCCGGCGAACCCCTTCTACACGCCCGCCCCCGAGGTGCTCGCCGCCTCCGCGCCCGGGGCGGTGGCGCGTTGAAGATCACCGACATCACGCTGGACCGGCTGCGGCTGGAGCTGGACCCGCCCTTCCGCGCGGCCTGGGACCCCGAGCCGCGTCGCCACTTCGACGCCACGATCGTGCGCGTGCACACCGACGAGGGCGTCACGGGCATCGGCTCCGGCGACCTCATGGACGGGTTCGACGGCTACAGGCACCTGTTCGTCGGCGAGGACCCGCTCGACATCACCCGGCATGTGAAGGCCATCGAGACGGCGAACTTCCACGGCGCCTACTACTGGCCGCTGGAGGCGGCCCTGTGGGACGTCATCGGCAAGGTGCACGGCCGTCCCGTCGCCGAACTCTTCGGCAACGCGGCCAAGAAGCTGCCCGCCTACGCCTCCTCCGGAGAGCTGAAGTCGCCCGAGGAGCGGGTCGCGACCGCGCTGAAGGTACGAGCAGCGGGGTTCAGGGCGATGAAGATCCGTATCGACCGCAACCGCGTCGAGGACGGCATCGCGGCGGTCAGGGCCGTACGCGAGGAACTGGGCGACGACTTCGAGATCATGGTCGACCTCAACCAGTCCTGGCGCATGGCGGGCGACACCGCCCACGCGTCCGACCTCGCCAAGACCCGGAAGATCGTCGCCCGGCTCGCGGAGCTGGACGTGTTCTGGGTCGAGGAGCCGCTGCCGTACGCGGATCTGGACGGCTTCAAGCGGTTGCGTGCCGAGAACCCGGGGGTGCGCATCGCGGCCGGGGAGATGCACCACTCCCCCACCGAGCTGCTGCGCTACCTCGAAGAGGACGCGCTCGACATCTACCAGATGGACGTGGTGCTCGCGATCGGCATGCACCGCGCCCGGACCCTCGCCGAACTGGCACAGCTGAAGCACCGTCAGTTCACTCCGCACAGCTGGACGAACGGCATCGGCGTGCTCGCCAACCTGCACGTCTCGGCGGGTGTCGGCGGCGGTCCCTACTTCGAATTCCCCTACGACCCGCCCGGCTGGACCCCCGAGCGCCGTGACTTCATGCTCGCCGAGCCGCTGCGGGTCGACGCCGACGGATGTCTCGAGGTGCCGGACCGGCCCGGTCTCGGTGTCGAACTGGACGAGGACGCGATCGACCGCTGGAGGGTGAAGTGACCTACACCATCGAGGAGTTGCTCGGCCGCTCGTACGACGAGTGGCGGGCGGCGGCCGACAAGCTCGTCTTCGAGGCCCGCCCCTTCATCGACGGCGCGTTCACGGACGCGACCTCCGGCGACACCTTTGCTAGCGTCTCGCCGCGCGACGGCCGGGTACTGACCGAAGTGCGGGCCGCTTCGGCGGCGGACGTCGACCGGGCGGTACGGTCCGCTCGCACTGCCTTCGAGGACGGGCGCTGGCGTGACCTCGCACCCAAGGAGCGCAAGCGGATCCTGCTGCGCTGGGCGGAGCTGATCCGCGCCGACGCCGAGGAGCTGGCGCTGCTCGACACACTGGAGATGGGCAAGCCCATCACCGAGTCGCTGCGGGTGGACGTGGCCAAGGCCGCGGAGACGATCGCCTGGTACGCCGAGGCCGTCGACAAGACGTACGACGAGGTCGCGCCGACGCCGGGCGACGCGCTCGCGCTGATCACCCGGGAGCCGCTCGGTGTCGTCGGTGCCGTCGTGCCGTGGAACTACGCGCTGCTGATCGCCAGTTGGAAGCTGGGCCCGGCGCTCGCCACCGGCAACAGCGTCGTGCTGAAGCCCGCCGAGCAGACCTCCCTCGCCACGCTGCGGCTGGCCGCGCTCGCCACCGAGGCGGGGCTGCCGGACGGGGTGCTGAACGTGGTCCCGGGCCGGGGCGAGGTCGCCGGGCAGGCGCTCGGCCGGCACCCCGATGTCGACAAGATCGCCTTCACGGGCTCGGCGGAGGTCGCCCGGCTCTTCCAGGTGTACGCGGGCGAGTCCAACGGCAAGCAGGTCGCCGTCGAGGCCGGCGGCAAATCGCCCCAACTGGTCCTGGCGGACGCCGACATCGAGGCCGCCGCCTCCGCCGTGGCCTGGGGGATCTTCTACAACGCGGGACAGACCTGCAACGCGGGCTCGCGCGTCGTCGTGCACGCCTCCGCCAAGGACGAACTCCTCGCCGCGGTACGCCGGATCACCGCGGAGACCTTCCGGGTCGGTGACCCGCTCGACCCGGCGACGGTGCTGGGCCCGATCGTCGACGAGGCCCAGCTCGCCAGAATCCTCGGCTACATCGAGCGAGGCACCCGGGACGGCGCCACCGTGCTGTTCGGCGGCAGCCGTGTCCTGTCCGAGACCGGCGGCAGCTATCTGGAGCCCACGGTGCTCGACGAGGTGGCGAACACCTCGGTCGTCGGGCAGGAGGAGATCTTCGGCCCGGTGCTCGCCGTGGTGTCCTACGACGGCGGTGTCGAGGAGGGCGTACGGCTCGCGAACGAGAGCGACTTCGGGCTCGTCGCCTCCGTGTGGACACGGGACGTGACCGTGGCCCACCGCACCGCGCGCCGGCTGCGGGCCGGCACCGTGTGGATCAACACCTTCGACGCCAGCGACGTGATCACGCCGTTCGGCGGCTTCAAGGCCACCGGCGCGGGACGCGACAAGTCCCTGCACGCGCTGGACGCGTACACCGCGCTCAAGACCACGTGGATCAGCCTCGCCTGAACCGCGGGTCCCCCTCCCTCCCCCGTCTCTTCTCACTTCAGCGAGGACACCTGATGAGGATCGGTTTCATCGGTCTGGGCAACATGGGACGCCACATGGCCCGGCACCTGATCCACGCGGGACATCTGGTCACCGTGCACGACACCCGGCCCGAGTCCGCCGTGGACCATCTCGCCCTCGGCGCGCGCTGGGCGGACTCCCCCGCCGACTGCGCCCGGGATGCCGAGTTCCTGATCACCATGCTGCCCGACCCGCGCATCGTCGAGGACGTGCTGCTGCGCGGCGGGGCGGCCGGGGCGCTGCCCGAGGGCGCGCTGTGGATCGACATGTCGACGTCGACGCCGGCGGCCGCGGAGCGCGTCGCGACCGAGGTACTGGACGGGCGCGGTGTGCGGCGGCTGGACGCGCCGGTCAGCGGGATGGCCCGGGGTGCCGAGGCGGGCACACTGCAGATCTTCGCAGGCGGCGCGGACGACGACTTCCGTATCGCGCTGCCCGTCTTCGAGGCCATCGGCGATACGGACCGCATCCTGCACGTCGGCCCGCCGGGCGCCGGCTACACCGTCAAGCTGATGATCAACCTGTTGTGGTTCAGCCACCTGGTCGCCACCAGCGAGGTCCTCGCGATGGGCGTCAAGGCGGGCGTCGACCTGGGCGTGCTGCGCAACTCCCTGCTGGCGTCCCCGGCGGCGTCGAACTTCCTCGAGAACGACCTCATGTGCGTGCTCGCCGACGGCGACTACGACGACTCCTTCGCCATGGCGCTGGCCTGCAAGGACCTCGGGCTCGCCGTCGACCTCGGCCGCGACCTCGGTGTCTCCACGGAACTGTCGGCACTCGTCGAGCAGATCTACCGCCGCGCCAAGGCCCAGCACGGCGATCTCGCGGGCGAGATGACCCCGGTCCGCCTCTACGAGGCGCTGGCGGGGCGGGAGTTCAGGCTGCCGCATCCCGCGGCCGCGCTCGACAGCGCGGCTCTGCCGGTCTGAAGCCCTCCGGCATGTTCAGGAGCCAGCCCCCACGACCCGCTCAGGAGCCGCACCCATGACCGACCGCCCCGCCCACGTCAGCATCGACACCGTCTGCCGCGTCGAGTTCGGCCCCGGCCGCATCGACCGGCTGCCCGAACTCATCGCGGCCACCGGCCACCAGCGTGCCCTCCTCGTCACCGACCGGGGCCTGCGGGCGGCCGGTGTCGCCGAGCGCGTCCTGAAGATCCTCGACGCGGCGGACGTGGAGTACGCCGTGTACGACGAGGTGGCGCCGAACCCGTCCACCGGCAACGTCGACGCGGGAGCCGCCCGCGCCCGCGCCTTCGGTCCGGCCGTCGTCATCGCGCTCGGCGGCGGCTCGGTGCTGGACGCCGCGAAGGGCATCGCCCTGCTGGTCGGCAATCCGGACGCGGCCGCCGCCGACGCGGACCGGCTGTGGGAGGCGGCCGACGGGCTGCCCCTCATCGCGGTTCCCACCACCTCCGGGACGGGCGCCGAGACCAACGGCTTCGGTGTCATCGAGGACGCCGCGGCCTGCCGCAAGGTGTACATCGGCCACCCGTCCGTCAAGCCGCGCGTCGCCCTGCTCGACCCGGAGCTGACGCTCGGCCTGCCGCCGGCTGCGACCGCGGCGACCGGCATCGACGCGCTCGTCCACGGCATCGAGTCGCTCGCCTCGCGCGGCGCGAACCCGTTCTCCGTGGCGTACGCCGCGCAGGCGGTCGGCATGGTCAGCCGTGCCCTGCCGCTCGCCCACCGGGACGGCACGGATCTGGACGCGCGCGCCGAGCTGATGATGGGCGCGCATCTCGCGGGCCAGGCCCTGACCCTGTCCGGACTCGGCCTCGTCCACGGCATCGGACACGCGCTGACGGCCCACACCGGCACCCCGCACGGAGTCGCGCTGGCCGCGGTCCTGGAGGAGATCATGGAGTTCAGCGCGCCGGCGGCCCGGGAGGCGTACGAGCAGGTCGCCCGGGCGATGCGGGTGGCCCCGCCGCCCGACGGCGACTGGGGCCGGGCCGCGGTGGCGGCGGTACGGGAGATCTCCGGGGCGCTGGACGTCAAGCGCCCGCTGCGCGATCTGGGCGCCGACCGCGCACTGCTCCCGGCGATCGCCGCCGGCGCGCTGGCGGACGCGGTGACCAAGAACGCACCGCGGCTGCCGGAGGAGGCGGAGGTGCTGGAGATCCTCACGAGGGTGTACGAGCCGGTGCGCTGAGGGGCGCCGATCAGGCTGATGATCAGATCGGTCAGGGAGAGGACGGGCATGCCCACCGAGTCGACCGGCAGGCACTGCGCCCCGCCCGAGCATGTCCTCGGTCACGGGCTGGTGGGCGAGCTGGAAGATGATGTCGACGTCCTGCCCGGCGCAGGCGGCCTTCAGCAGCCGGTCCCCCGGCGAGGTGCGCACCTGGAGACGGGCCTCGCGCAGGGCTGCCGACCAGCGCGAACGACTGTCCTCCCCGTTGTGCGTCATGGCCGCTCCCTTCAGGCACCCGACACCCCCGCAGGCCCGGACACTCCGGGGCCCTTCGGGTACTCTGCGTGGCCCGCACCGACTCCTCCGTGTGACGTGCGCCGCGTCCGGGCGCACTCTTATAGGCATGAGGCCCCGGCTGAAGGGTGCGGGTCCGCGATCGCCCTGGCAGTCGTCGCATGCGCTGCTGTTGCTGCCGATCGCGCTGATCGTGGTGATCACGGTGGTGGACATCCGCTCCCCCGAGAGCATCCATCTGGGTCCGGCGCTCGTCATCGCCCCGGCACTCACACCCTCGTTCGCCGGCCCCCGCACCACGGGGCTCGTCGGCGCGCTGGCGGTGGCCGCCCAGGCGATTATCGGCGTCTACCACGGCGGGCTGACCACGTCGAACCACGTCGTGCAGATCGTCACGCTCGCGGTGCTCTCGGTGATGGTCGTGGTCTACAGCGCGGTACGGGAGCGCCGCCAGGCTCAGTTGGCGCAGGTCCGCACGGTCGCCGAGGCCGCACAGACCGTGCTGATGTGGCCGCTGCCCGAGCACATCGGGCCGCTGCGGATCGCCTCGCTGTATCTGGCCGCCGAGGACGAGGCACAGATCGGCGGGGACCTGTACGCGGCGACCCGGAGCGCCGACACGGTGCGGGTTCTGATCGGGGACGTGCGCGGCAAGGGGCTGCCGGCCATCGGGGAGGCGGCCCTGCTGCTCGGCGCGTTCCGGGAGAGCGCGCACCGGAACATTCCGCTGGTGGACCTGGCCACCACGCTGGACCAGAGCATCAGCCGTTACGCGGCGGAGCTGGAGACACCGGAGGAGGCGGGCGAGCGCTTCGCCACCGCCCTGCTGGTGGAGATCCCGGACCGGGATCAGATCACCCTGATGACCAGTTGCGGCCATCCCCCGCCGCTGCTGCTGAGCCCGGGGCACGCGGTCTCGGTACCGAGCCTGCACCCGTCGCCGCCGCTCGGGGTGCACAGTGCCACGGACCACACACTGGACGTGTTCTCCTTCGAGCCCGGTGACACGCTGCTGCTGTACACCGACGGCGTCGTCGAGGCCCGGGACGCGCGCGGCCGTTTCTATCCGCTGGCGGAGCGGGTCGCGCGCTGGACGGACGACAGTCCGGAGGCGCTGATGCACCATGTGCGGCGCGACCTGCTTGCCCACGTGGGCGGCCGCCTGGACGACGACGCCGCGCTCATCGCCCTGCACCGGACCCCCGTCGACCGCCGTCGCCACCACCACGGCCGGACGGTCGGTGCCGAGAGCCTGCGGCACGGATCCGGGCCCCGGTCCCCAACGGGGTGAGGTCCCGGAGGGCGTGCGCGTGCCCGGGCTGCGCGGCCCGCGCCCGGGCCCCCAGGACGGGCTCTCGGCGGTCGGACACGGCGCGGGCGTGGGTGACGACATGCGGCGTGACCTGATCGAATCTGATGTCGTTGACCCGGCTATGAAGAAGATCAGCGCGCTCGCCGCGCTCACCATGACCGGTCTCGCGCTCGCAGCCCCGGCCCACGCCGACAATGACAGCACCGTCGGCCCCGGCACCAAGGGCGCCATCCACACCCACCGGAACCCTCTTGCCACCAACCTCTGCAAGCAGGCTCTCGCGCTCGTCCCGGTGGCCGCGCCGTGGACCGGCGAAGAGGTGGACGACGCCTGCAACAACCGCGATCATCCGGGCAGGGCGTAGCGTCCAGCAGCTCGGCGATGAGCCGGGTGACGCGGTCGGCGTCGGCGTCGACGGTCTCCAGCATCAGCCGCTTCTGGTCGTCGGTGAAGCGTTCCC